>NZ_JAZNIB010000317.1:0-5083 GCF_045577275.1 Methanobrevibacter sp. | reverse complement strand
GCTTTTATATTAAAAAATAATTAGTAAAATATAAAATTAGTTTAATATAGTAAACTATACATAAAAATAAGCATTTTAAATAGAAAAAAATAAAAAATAATAAAAAGAAAAAGTCAAGATAATTCTTGAACTAGTGAGTATACCTTCCTCTGCTTTCAATCTCATGAATCTTATTTGCCATCTTGGATTGATTGTTCAAATCATAAGCTTCTAAAATCCAATTGAATGTTTCAGTAGCTATATCATAATCAATGCTTTGGAATGATTTCTTTAAAACCAACAAATCTGCTGCCTTATCTTCCAAAAGGTCAGAATATTTGCCTAATCCAAAGTCAAAAATAGCTAGATTATCCTTAATATTGTCTAAATCATCATCCACCAGAATCATGTTGGAACCTGTCAAGTCCCCATGGATTATGTCTCCATCATGAAATGCCTTGATGTTTTCACCGATTGCAATAGCTAACTCCTTACGTTTTTCATCATCAATAGCTGACATGACATCCTTAACTAATGACCCATTGATCTTTTCCATGACAATTGATTTGTCTCCAAAGTCAACATCATATAAAATAGGAGCTCTGACACCAGTCCTTTTTACATCAGACAATATCTTGGCTTCGCTTTTGGTTCTAAGCTTTCTGATTTTGTTGTCTATCTCTTCAATCCTATAGGATTTGGAAACTCTGCTTTTTACAATAGCTTCCCTGCCAAGCCATGTTGCTTCATAGATATCTGATTCTGCTCCTTTCGCTTTAAGTTCCTTAGGCAAATCCAATTTGATTTTAGTATTGTCCACCCATGGAGCATCAACTTCATCGGTTCTGAACCTTTGAATTATATTTGTATCCTCTATTTTCAGTGGTCCGAATGTCTTGTACATCAATTGGCCGAGCCATGCAATCATTACACCATTGTCACCTGAATACTTCATCTCAGGCATGTAAAACTTGGCATAATGTTCCTCTGCCATAATCTGCATCATTTCTCTGAGTCTGCTGTTAGCAGAAACTCCCCCGCACAATAGAACTTCATCCTTTTCTGTATGGGCAAGTGCCCTTTCGGTTACTTCAACAAGCATTGCAAATGCTGTTTCCTGAAGGGAATAGCAGATATCTTCTATCCTTTCACCATTCTTATGTGCTCTAAGTGCTGCGGAGAGCAAACCTGAAAATGAGAAATCCATACCCTTTACCACATAAGGCAAATCGATATATGAGCCCTCTTTTGCAAGCTTTTCAACTACAGGCCCTCCTGGATGTCCAAGACCGGTTTCACGGCCGAAATGATCGAGACAGTTTCCAATAGCTATGTCCAATGTTTCACCGAAGATTCTGTATCTTCCGGATTCATAGGCAATGACCTGACTGTTTCCACCACTTACATAAAGTGTTACAGGATTGCGGGCACCAGTATCCAATTTTCCTATCTCAACATGTCCAATGCAATGGTTTACACCAACGATTGGAATGCCAAGACTTAGGGCAAGTGACCTTGCAGAAGTGGCAACGGTTCTAAGTGCAGGGCCAAGACCTGGACCTTGTGAAAATGAGATGAAATCAATATCCTTATAGCTGAGACCCGCATCTTCCATAGCCTGTGGAATGAGTTGTGGAATCCATTTGGCATGATGTTCAGCCGCTTCCCTTGGATGTATTCCTCCTTCCTCAGGATACAACTGTTTTCCAGCCATGGCTAAGACATTGCCATCACTGTCCACAATTCCAATTCCTGTCTTTTCTGCAGTTCCTTCAATTCCTAAAGATATCAATAGATTCACCTAAGATTTGTAAGTATTGAAAATAAAGTAAAAATAAAAATATTTTTTATGAAAAGTAGTTTTTTATTAATTTATCATTTTTTTAATTAATTTATCATTTTTTTTAATTAATTTATCATTTTTATTTGATTCATCATTTTTATAATTAATTTATTGACATACATTTATATAATTTTTACCAATAATATATTTATATAAATGAGTTAATTAATTTAATGAATCTGATGAAGAGAAAACATTAGAAATTCAATTAAAAAACTTAATAAATTTAAAAATTACAATTCAAGAGGATAAAATAATGGAAGGATTAAAAACTTACGGCTCAGATAAACTTGTAAAAGAATTGCCAAACTTAAAAAACCCTATTTTCATTTGTACAATAGCTACAACTGAAACATCTAAAATTCCAGGCCTTACTGGTGCTGGAGCAACTCCAGAACTTACAAAATACACACCTGCAGGAGATGCAGAACTTATTTTGGACGGAGAAGTAAAATGTATGACAGATATTCCTCAAACAATCATCGGTGAGGTTGTAACACCTACACCTTCAATGATCACCAAAGGTTCACTTGCACTTTGCAACTGTCCTGTAATGGTATTGGATGCAGGAAGTGAGATCAAGGCAAACAGTGATGTCTTTGACATAAGCGATGGAAAATGGGGAAAGGACATCAGAACAGGGCATGCTGTTGAAGACCCAGAATGCCTATTTGAAAAAGGATTTGAGTTGGCTGAAATCCTCTCTGAAAAGCATGACTACATCGTGATTGGTGAAAGCTTGCCTGCAGGAACAACCACTGCACTTGGTGTCTTGGTTGGTCTTGGCTATGATGCAAAGGGAAAGGTCAGCGGCTGTATGGACACCAATCCTCATGAGATGAAGAACGCTTTGGTTGAAGAAGGATTGAAGAATGCAGGTTTAGAAGAATCCAAGGATAATGATCCATTTGATGTTGTGGCTGCTGTTGGTGACCCTATGCTTCCAGCTGTTGCAGGAGTTCTTATGGGTGCAAAAGTCCCTGTCGTCTTGGCTGGAGGAACCCAACTTACTGCAGCATGTGCAATAGCTAAGGCATTAGATCCTGATTTTGACTTCTCAAACAGCTGCCTTGCAACCACTGCATTTGTTGTAAAGGATGAGACTGCAGACATATTGGACATAACAAATCAGATTGGAGACATTTCCGTAAATGCCGTAAACCCTAACTTTGAAATATCCAGTGTTGAAGGTCTCAAAAACTACACAAAAGGTTTCATTAAAGAGGGTGCAGGTGCTGGAGGAGCTATGTTCCTCGCTCTCATGTTAGGAAATGGCATCGATGAAATCAGAGAATCAATCGAAGATGCCTGCAGCTAAATAAAAAAGAAGATATTCAAGTTAAATTATTAATTTAATTTAACTTATTTTTTTAAAGAAAAAAATAGTTTGTAATAATTAAAACAAAAATCAAAATTAAAAAATAGGTCTAAAGTCCGTTAAAATATCTAAGAAAAAAAGTTTAAGAAAAAAGAAAAATAGAAAAAAAGAAAATAGCTTATTCTTGAATAGAAATAAATGCTATTTTTCCGCCTTTAATAACTTTTAAACCTTCACCATCATCTAACACTAAGTTTAAAAAGTTATCAATGGTAATTATTTTTCCTTCTACTTCTTCCCAGTTTTTTAAACCAATGAGAACATTTTTGCCTTTGAATTTAGCAAATTGTTTATTTACTTGGAAATTATCACTCATTCTATAGCCTCATAAAATTTTAAAAATAAAATTTAGATTAATATAAGTTTTGTAAAATATAATTTATTCTTAATGTTTTATAAACTTAATCTATAAGAATTAAAAAAAATTAATTTAAGTTCAATTCATTTAAAAGTTTATCTCTTTCTTTTCTAAGCTCTTTCAATAGTTTTTCATCATTGCAGCCTTCTTTTTCCAATTTTGCTAATGTGTGTGTTACAGCTTGCAATGTAGCTTCAAGTTGATTTACAGACATATTTTATCTCCTAAAATTTTTAAATAATTAATAATTATTATGTAACTTATCTTATATATTGTTTGTGTATTATGAAATAAATTTGGCTATTCGCCGTACCATCCCTTCAAGGCTTCCAAATCACTAGCCATATCCAATATCAAAGGAGTCAAGGTAGGCACATTCTCATTCAAAAGAACATGGTCGTCTGAATCTTCAGGATTTCCTTCATAGAAAATGCCATCAATCCAGTAATATTCCCTTCCTCTTGGATCTATACGCTTTTCAACAACAGGTTCATACATTCTTGTTGCCAAAGGACATATTTTTGCTTTGTAGGAATCTGGATTTGCTGGAACATTCAGATTCAATATGTCAACACCTTCTGGAAAGCCATTGTCGATGACCTTTTGAATAAGGTCTCCCAAGACTTTCTGGCTTGATGAAAAGTCAATTTCAATATGCCCTTCATCAAACTTGATGTTGTCATCTGGAGTATGCTGACTCACTGCAATTGTAGGAATTCCTAAAGAAGCCGCCTCTGTTGCAGCGCCTATTGTTCCAGATGTAGAAAGCTCTCCTTTTCCAGTATTTCTACCGGTGTTGATTCCAGAAATCACCAAATCAGGCCATTCATCCATAAGTTCATAAATTGCAATTGTCACTGCATCTGTAGGGGTTCCAGTGACTCCATATCCCATATCCCCATCTCTCAATTTTACTTCATTTACTCTAATAGGTTCAACGAGAGTCAATGCATGACCTATTCCACTTTGCTGATTGTATGGTGCAACCACCATGGTTTCACCAAACTTTTGGGCAACCTGCTTAGCAGCCAAAATGCCTGATGCGTCTACGCCATCGTCGTTAGATAATAAAATTTTCATATGAATCATCAAATAATAAAATAAAAAAATAGATTAAAAAAAGCAATAATTTTAGAATCATCCCCTAAGACAATCCTAAAATCTCAAATCTAAAAAATTTATAATAATCCTAAAATTACTTCAATGCATCCTTGTTGGCAGAAATCAATCTTCTTGCTGCCCTCATATCATTATTGTAGATATGACCGGAAGTTGAATGGTAGTGGAGTCCACCAAAGTTCAATTTGTCTCCCATGATTTCCTTGTTTACTTCCTCTTTCATCTTGATTCCAATATAGGTTATGAAGAACATGTTGGAATAGAATGCTCCAAAGATGTCATTTGAACGGAAGAAACAGTGAATGGTCAATTCTCCATCCCTTACGAGAATCTGTATGACCTGAAGACATGGAATGTCTTCCCTATCCCCATCCAATGCAGGGTCGATTGTTACAGCAACTGCACG
>NZ_JAZNIB010000316.1:0-7283 GCF_045577275.1 Methanobrevibacter sp. | reverse complement strand
GAATCATTTTATTCTATTAAGAGCATCTGCAACTATCAATGGGAAAATGATAGTAACATCACCAATAACAGTCACCAAATTGGATCCATGCTTTGCCTTGGACCATGATTTTGCCTCTTCAAGAGGAGCACCACTTAAACTACCGGTTTCAGGCCTGTCCATGGTTATTTGAAGACCCGCATCTATGCCTCCCTTTAAAAGATTTGAAGCAAGGGTGTAATGCTTTGGAAGACCTCCACCTAACATTACAGCACCAATCTTTTCAGACTCAAATACAAGGTCTGACAAGTAATGCATGTCTCCTACTGCATCCACTACGAGAGTGTGGTCCTGTGTAAACATCCATAACTGAAGACCGAACATGCTGTCAATGAGTCCTGGAGCAAAGATTGAAACATCATTCAATGCAGCTTGCCTTAAGATGGAATTCTCATCATCAATCAATAATCCAACTTCCTTTAAAAGTCTTTGAATGGAAATTATACCATTGTCTTCATCATTATCCAAATCTTTGCTGATTTTCTCAAATATCTTGATGATTTCACTTTCAAAAACTTCAAAGTCATCTCCCTGAGTATAGACATCAGCTATTCTGCCGATTCCAGCATCATTAAGCTCTTCATCATTTGTACCTAAATCACGATAATGTCTGCCTCCAAAAGCTTCAAGAAGATCATGAGTGATGTTAGCACCACTGGTAATCAAAACCTTAATCCTTTTTTCTCGAATCAAATCAGCAACAATATTACGCATACCACCAGGAACCAATGGCCCTCCCAAACTCATGAATATGTCCATATCCTCATCATTGATCATATCTACAAGCAAATTGGAAGCTCTTGCAACTCTCCCAGCACCTAATACTCCTGATTCGTCAAACTGTTCAATCAATTCACTGACAGTCATGTCCTTTTTAATATTTAATTGTTTAACTTTCATACAATCCAAACTCAAATAGTAATTCTAAAAATAATTTAAAAATAATCTAAAAATAATCCAAATATAATTCTAAAAATGATTATCTAATAAAATATAGTACTTTAAAATAAATAAAGTTTAAGAAAAAATAGAAAAAATAGAAAAAATAAAAAAGAAGAGATAAAAAATAGAAAAAAATTATTTAATTTAATAATCTAAATCTCATCTTCCAAATCGTTTTCACCCAACAATGGGAAATTCTTTAGATTGGTAATTGTTTCAATCAAATCGGTACGTGTTACAACACCGATTGGAGTGTAGTCATCATCAACCACAATCAATCTGCTTATACCGAACTTATACATCTTATAGACAGCAGTGGCTATCATTGTATCCTTATCAATGAAGAACAAACGTTTGGACATTATATCCCTAACATCCTCATTTTCCTTACCTTCAGCCAATGCCTTTACAATATCCACAAGTGAAACCATACCAATAGCTACACCTTCAGTGATAACTGGAGCCCCATCAATATTGTTTGATGAAAGCAGACATGCAGCATCCTTAATTGAATCTCCAGGCTTTAAATAAATCAATTCCAAAGTGGCAATATCATAAACAGAGTTTTTAGGAATGCTTCTAATTGTGCTGATATCCAATAGAAGGATATTGTCCATATCATCTCGACCTACGATTTCACCAATAATTCCCAAATTATTGACAGGTGTAGGCCCTACACGAATAACATCCCCCAAGTGAAGATCCTTTATGCTTCCTAAAACCTTAATAACAGCTTCACATTCACCAGGGTGAGGCACGCTTGTAAACTCAATCTTTGCTACTGAAACATCCTCTAATTTTTTATTATCCTTATAGACAGGAACTTTAGCATTTCCATCTGTTACGGATATGTTTAAAGTATGATATGCTTCAATAGTAGGTTTATAACCTCCACGAGGCCCTGGAACTCCCTTTACAAGACTTAAACTCCTAAGGGATTGCATCTGATTTCTGATGGTACCAGGATTTCTGTTCATTACTTCAGCAATATCTTCCCCTTTAATGGACTTGCCATCAGAATTTTGATACAAATTGATTAAAGTCTGTAAGATTTCCTTTTGCACAGAAGTTAACATTTTAGACACCAAAACGAAAAATATCCATAATTTATTAGTAAAATACTTTACCTACTCAATTTAACGGTCCGTTTAAGAAAATATCATTACAAATTAAGTTTCATAATGATAAATTCAGATAAATTATAATGATTTATCATAATTTTTACTGTTATGTACTGATTTATACATCATATTATAAAAAGATATTGTTTTTTCATTAAAAATCGTTATAAATTAATAAAAAATAATGATAGATTATATGATGAATATGATAAATTATCGGATAATTTATAATTTATAATGACAAACTAAAATAAAAATGGAAAGAACAGCCAAAAGAAAGAATAAAAAAATAGATAAAAGTAAAAAAAGAGTAAAGAGATAAAATAAAAGAAAATTAATTAGCAACCGATTTGATACAATTCAAATCCTTGTTGTTCAATTCTCTTATCATAAATATTCCTTCCGTCAAAGATTATCTTATTATTTAGCTTTTGGGATAATCTCTCGAAATCAGGGTTTCTGAATTCTTTCCATTCAGTAACTAAAATCAATGCATCACAGCCTTCCAATGCATCATAACGACCATCAAAGAATTCGATGGAATCCAGATACTCATCACCAATTGCCTTTTTGAATTCATCAATCGCCTGAGGATCATAAACCTTGAGTTTAGCACCATTGTCAATAAGACCCTTTGCAACCACCAATGATGGAGCTTCCCTTACATCATCAGTACCTGGCTTGAATGAAAGTCCCCAAATACAGAAGGAAAGACCTGACAAATCTTTTCCGAACCTATTTACAACCTTATTAACCAATACTCTTTTTTGGTTATAGTTGACTGATTCCACTTGAGACAACAGCTCAGGAGTGTATCCATTGGATTCGGCAGTGTTTATCAATGCCTGAACATCCTTAGGGAAACAACTTCCACCGTATCCACATCCAGCATAGATGAAATCAAAGCCTATTCTTTTATCTGATCCAATTCCGACTCTAACATTTTTAATGTCAGCCCCGGTAACCTCACAAATATTTGCAACTTCATTCATGAATGAAATCTTTGTTGCGAGCATTGCATTTGCAACATATTTGGTCATTTCAGAACTTTTTATATCCATCAAAATAAATCTGTCATGATTGAATACAAAAGGAGAATATAAATTCTTCAATACATCAAATACCTCTTGCCTTTCAGCACCTATGACCACCCTATCAGGATGAAGACAGTCTTCAATAGCATGACCTTCCTTTAAAAATTCAGGATTAGATGCAATATCTATCTTTATAGAAGAGTTTTTTTCATTTAAAATATTTTCAATATGTTCCTTTACCTTAAATCCTGTACCTACAGGAACTGTGGATTTTATGACAACAAGTGAATCTTCAGTAATGTTGTTAGCAATATCTGAAGCTGCAGAAAATACATAATCCAAATTGGCACTGCCATCTTCAGACATAGGGGTTCCAACAGCTATAAATATGATTTTGGTCTTTTCCAAAGCCTCTTTGATATCAGCTGTAAAGTGCAAGTCTCCTCTTTTTTGGCTATCCCTAACTAAAGTATCAAGGTTTGGTTCAAAAATAGGCAACACATTATTCTTTAAGCCTTCAATCTTTTCCTCGTCAATATCTACACAATAGACATCATTACCCATTTTTGCAAAACAGGCCCCAGTTACAAGACCTACATAGCCAGTGCCGATTACAGTTATATTCATTCTAACACTCCAACCAATAATATCATTTCAACTAAAAATAAACAAATTTATAATTATATCACATACTGCTTTACATCGCTTCTGATAACAGAAGAAGCGCCTAATGCCTTAATTCCATCCAACATTTCAGGGAAATGATCCTTAGGAATCAAAACATTGATTTGAGAAAAGCTTGTACCTTGATTGACTGTAGGCTCTGCACTGCAGAACTTATTTTCAACAAGATAATTGGAAACCTTTTCTACGGAATCATTATCGATGTTGAATTTTACATCAAAGTATTTTCTTGCAGTTACAGCACCCAATAGCTGTTCATAAATCATCTTTGCCTTTTCCATCTTTTCATCGTCACAGCTTATGCCAGCATACAAACCTGCAGATGAATGCAAAATAGTTTCAAGTTCTTTAAGACCAGCTTTTCTTAAGCTGCTTCCAGTTTGAGTATTATCTACAATCAAATCTGCACCTTTTGCAATATAAACCTCTGTTGCACCATCTGAGTTGATTACCTGAACCTGCTTATTGTCTCCATCACGAAGTCCTCTGACTTGAACAAATGGAACAGCATCTCCCCAAATTTCCTGATAGACCTCATTTTGCATAATATGCTGTCTGGTTAAATTAGGATATTCAGTGAAACATAAAATTGGCTTATCCCTATCCTTATTTGCTCTAAAGAATTCAGATAAGTCATTATAAGGAGATTCCTTAGGAACAGCTACAATCAAACGGGTTTGACCATAGTTCAAATCTCCAATTTTTACAATATCATTGTCACTTAAAACTGATTCTTCCTTAACCCAATCTTCTCCTACAATAGCAATATCCACCATTCCTCTGTTCAATTCAACAGGAGTACTTTGTGGACGGGTCAAGTAAGCGACAATCTCTTCATCATTTAAAATATTGATTTCATAGGATTCGTTTCCAGGTTCGTATCCTCTTACTTCATAACCTGCATCTACAAATAATTGATAAGTGTTACCTCTATTTACATTATTTAAGCTTCCTTTTGGAAGTCCTATTGTTATTTCTACCATAATATCAACTAAAAATAATTATTTTTACTAATAAATCAATATTGAATATATTTTTATAAATATATAAAATTAATTAATTAAATTGATGGATTAATGGAAAAATAGATAAAAAAATTATAAAAAAGAATAGATTAAAAATGAAAAATAAAAAAAAGCCATCATTCAGAAGAAATAGTAAATAAAAAAAGAAAAAGAAAAAATTATATTATTCCTCTTCCTCTTGATAAGATCCATTATATTCTCCAGAACCTTCCACTGGGAATACAACAGCTTGAGCTATCCTATCACCAGACTTGATCTTATAATCAAATTCACCATGATTATAGATCATAAACATCAAGGTTCCATAGAATCCAGGGTCTCCCACAGCAGTTTGAACGGAAATGAAAGACCTGAGCAAAGTGGACCTTGGCAAATACAGCATTGTATAGCCCTTAGGAATCTTGACTTTACGCTTTATGGAAGCCAAATATGCTGTATGAGGCTTTAAAGTATAGATAGGACCTTCCAAAGCTTCAATTTCCGGAAGATTCTTTTCATTGTCAATCAATGAGCCTCCGGACTTTTGTACAAATATTTCATCAAGCTCTAAATCAATGCCTGAAGGCTGTACCAAGTCTTCAAAGTCTGGAAAAATCTTTTTCAATTCAGTTTCACCAAGCATAATATCACATAATTAATTTAACTAGTTTCATTGGTTATATTACCTAACTTAAATGTCAAGACACCTTGTCCTTCATCATTAACTTGCAATTCATCACATTGAGGATATAACTCATTTATCAAAGCCTTACCTGATTGGGAATCCATAAAGTGTGGCAAATAATTGGATAAGTAAGTAGGATAGAGTGTTACTGTACAATTTTCTTCAATCAAATCAAGATTCAAGAAATAAGACCTATGGGTAGCTGGATTTGATTGGTCAAATATGAAATTGCCTAAATTATAGAAGATAGGTTTTCCATTGTACATCTCCACACCTTGAGTAACGTGAGTGTGGGAACCGATGACAATATCTGCACCATCATTAATCAATTCATGGGATATCTTGACCTGATTTTCATTGGGACTTCTGCTATACTCGTTTCCGTAATGCAAGTAAGCTATAATGATGCTTGAACCGTTTTCATGAGCTTCCTGAACTTGTCTTTGGGCAAGTTCAGTATCATATGCAGAATATCCGGAAGAATTGCTTGTTGCAGGGTCCATCACTCCCCTATATTCCTGGAAGTTGTCTGCATCCATATAATTCAGTATTGTGACCTTCCTATCACCTGATTCAATAGTGACAGGCTTTGTTGCCTCAGCAGCATTAATTCCTGCTCCCATCACATAGATTCCAGCATCCTTCAAGTTCTTTATGCTTTCATTCAAACCTGTTTCCCCATAATCCAAAGCATGGTTATTGGCTTGTGATGCTACAACATTATCATTTGCATTTGCCAAAAGGTAAGTGTATTTAGGATTTGCCTTCAATGGAACATCCCCTTTCACAGCATATGAAGATGTTGTAACAGGGTTTTCAAAGTTTACAAGCAGTATGTCTGCATTTTTGGTTACATTTTCAACAAATCTGAAAGGGCTTGCACCGGAATCCAAGACTGCAGGCATCTTACGGCCAAACATCACATCTCCAGTTACGGAAATGGATACATCATCATGACCTAAATCATAACTTGAGCCATCATCCAGTGTGATTAGAATCTTTCCACATACGGCTATAGCCAAAAGAATGAGAAAAATTGTAATCAAAATTCTAAAAAACCGTTTCTTATTCATTTTATCACAAATAATAGTTTTTAATTAAATTCTATTATGTAATTTTTACATATAAATATTTTTATGGAATTGAATTAATTATCATTTTATCGAGCGAACTAATATTAAATAATATTTTTATGGAAATTGAATTAATTCAATTAAGAAAAGTGATTTATAAGAAAAAGGATAAATTAAAAATTACAATTAAGAGGTGATATAATGCCTGTAGTAACAATCGTTGGAAATCCAAATATTAGTGTAGAAAATAGAAGAGAAATGGTGAAAAAAGTTAGTGAAACTGTAGCTGAAGCATATGGTTTGCCAATAGAAGCAATTACTGTTTTAGTAGAAGCTTTACCTCCTGAAAGCATTGGAGTTGCTGGTGAACTATTAATTGATAGAAAATAATTAAATTTCTATCATTCATTTCTTTTTTTATACAAAATTATTCTTAAAAAAATCAAAGTAAATTTTCTAAAAACTCTTTTTCAAAATTCAAATATTCATTCAACAAATTTTTAAATTTTTCATTATCATCAGTCTGTGCAAGATCTAATGAAAGCATATTTTTTATGTTGTTAACATTTGTTTGAATTGGAACCCTATACTGATTCAATACCATCCCAGGTAAGTGCCCCCTATTTTCACCTATTCATTGTATGAAAATATTTTTTGAATCAATAAATTCTTCATCATGAAGCAAATTTTCAAAATTCATA
>NZ_JAZNIB010000315.1:0-4615 GCF_045577275.1 Methanobrevibacter sp. | reverse complement strand
TTTTTTTTTGATGATATTCGGATGATATTGGGATTAAATTAACCTATTTAACTAAAAAAACTATATATAATCTTAAAATATACTATTAAATGTAATTAATAATCATTTAAATTATTAATGCTAATTTAAATATTTTGGAGGAAGAAAAATGAAAATTATTGCATTACAAGGAAGTCCACGTATCGGTGGAAACTGTGACGTATTAATGGATGAAATGATTAAAGGTGCAGAAGAAAACGGTCACGAAGTAGTTAAATACTACCTCGAAGAAGAAGACATTGCAGGCTGTAAAGCATGTATGTTCTGTGCTGAAAACCCTGACTGTGTACGCGAAGACGATGGTAACAAGATCATCAATGAATTGGTTGCAGCAGATGGTGTAATCTTTGCAACTCCTATCTACTATGGTCAAATGACTGCACAAGCAAAAACCATTATCGACCGTTTCTATGCAATCGGTCAAAACCCAGATAAAAGCTTATCCGGTAAAGCAGCACTTATCTTTACTGAAAACCAACCTGAAGGAACCTATAAGGATTACATAGAATTAACCAAATTCTCTCCATTCACCTTTATGGGTTATGAAGTAATTGGTCATGTTGATGCAGGTAGTGCTGGACCAGCAGGAATCGTTGCAGAAGAACAAGAAAACAAATTAAAAGAAGCTTACGAATTAGGTAAACAATTTTAGATTTATCTAATTTTCTTTCTTTTTTTATTTTAACTTTTTTTCACTATTTTTTAACTTTATTTTTACTATTTTTTTGTTATTTCTCAGTTTACTTTTTTTTAATATTCGATTTCTTATTATTTTCTAATTTTATAAAACTATAAATTAAATAATAGATAAATCAATTACTATGATTAATATAGTGGCTGGTTTAGGAGAAAATGAAAATATCATTCTTGCTTCTAATGAATTAAAGGATATTGAAGATTTAAGCATAACTTTAGTTGAAACTGAGGATGAGCTTATAGAAGCATTTGAAAATCCTGAAGTGGATGCAGTTATCCGAGGATCATTAAAGGCATCTAAAGTTATTAAAGCCATCAAAGAGCTTAAATCAGATAGGATAATCAATAGAACCACCTATATTAATACAGAAGATGATGAGAACTTTTCAAAGGATTATGAATTCCTTCTTGCTCCTGTAGGCATTGATGAAGGAAAGAATACGCAAGAGAAGATTACGCTGGCTATCCAATCAGCAAATTTCATTCAATATCTAGGCAAAATGCCTAAAATAGCTATTTTGGCAGAAGGAAGAAAAGATGATTTGGGAAGAAGCGAAAGGATAGATGAAAGTTTAAAATCATCAGAGAAACTCACTGAATTATTGATCAATGAGTTTGGCCAATTGGAAAATTTCGACAATGAATCAGATGATGTTTCAAAAAACTATTCCATCAAAAACTATTATATTCTCTTGGAGCAAGCCATTGAGGATGGAAACAATATAATCCTTGCAAATGATGGCATTTTTGGGAATATCCTTTTTAGAACTCTTGTTTTGCTTGACTCATGGCCAAGTTATGGTGCTGTAACACTTGGAATCGATGAGGTATTCATTGATACAAGCCGTGACCAAAGTGTAGAAGGATATGTGAGAAGCTTAAAATTGGCTTATAGGTTAGCAAAGCTAAAAAAATAATTCAGATAATCTTTTTTTTTTAAAATTTTATATGTTATTTTTACTTAATTTTCTTCTTTTTTTAAAATTTTTCATTGTTATTTCTACTTAATTTTCTTCTTTTTTTAGATTCATATATAAAACTATTTAAATTAATTTAATGAAATATAATAATAATAGAAATTACTAACAAAGTAATTATAAACATTTAAAATTAATATAAATAGTGAAATTAATAATCTAGCAAAAAAAATTTTTATGGGGAATGCTTGTGCCACCACAATTTTTATATACACTTTATGAGAAGCGTCTTTTAAAGGAATTAGACCCTGAAAGGATGCCAAGACATGTAGCTATTATCATGGACGGTAATAGAAGATACTCAAAGATTCAAGGAAATATGGAGGTTATCAAAGGCCATGAAATTGGTGTGGATACCTTGGAAAAGGTTCTTGATTGGAGTATCGATTTAGGAATTGAAATTGTTACCGCTTATGCCTTTTCAACCGAAAACTTCAACAGGCCTCAGCATGAAGTTGAAGGATTGATGAATCTTTTCGTTAAAAACTTCAAAAGGATTGTAAGTCATGAAAAGATACATAAGAATAAGGTCAAGGTAAAGGTAGTTGGCAGAACTGAACTTTTGCCTGATAGTGTCAGAGAAGCGATTATGGAAGCTGAAGAATCTACAAAGGATTATAATGAAAGATTATTCAACTTGGCTATTGGATATGATGGACGTTTGGAAATTGTAGATGCCATCAAGAAGATCTATAAGCAAGTGGAAGATGGTGAAATTTCCATTGATGATATTGATGAAGATTTGGTCAGCAAAAATCTTTATACTGAAGGTCTCGAAGACCCAAGCCTCATCATCAGGACAAGTGGAGAAGAAAGACTTAGTGGTTTCTTGCTATGGCAATCTTCTTACTCAGAGCTTTATTTCTGTGACAGCTTATGGCCAGAGCTTAGAAAAGTAGACTATCTAAGGGCCATCAGGGATTATCAGGAAAGAGATAGACGTTTTGGTGTATAAATATATAATTTAAAAATTATTTTCTTTTTTTATTCTTTTTTAATATTTATTCATATTTTATTTTTATTGTGATTATTATGATAGACACACATTGTCATATAGATTTTGATGAATTTGATGCAGACAGGGAAGATGTGATATCCAGAGCTAAGGAAAAGCTTAATGCCGTAATAAATTCAGGTTATGGTTTGGAAAGCAATGAAAAGGCATTAAGACTTTCTAAGGAATATGAAGGGTTTGTTTATCCTACATTTGGTTTTCATCCGGTCAGTTCACAGAATTCTCCACAAGAGGAAATCGATGCAGCACATAAGCAGATGATTGAGCATCTTGATGAGATTTTGGCTATTGGTGAAGTTGGCATGGACTTCTTCTACTGCACTGACAAGACATTGAGGGCTCGCCAACAGGAAATCTTCACAGGATTCGTTGAACTTGCAAATGAATACAAAAAACCTCTGCTCATTCATGGTAGGGACTGTGAGAAGAAAATATTCAATTTATTAAAGGATTATGATGATATTCCTAAGGTGATATATCATTGTTATGGAGGTAGCCTAAAGACAGCCAGAAAGATTTTGGATATTGAAGACCATTACTTGAGCTGTTCCACTATGGTGTGCTACAGTCAAAGACATCAAGACCTTTTCAAGGAAATTCCTATTGAAAGAATCTTGACTGAAACTGACAGCCCATACTTGGCAATGACCAAGGATGAAAGGAATGAACCTGCAAATGTTGCACTTGCAGTTGAAAAATTAGCTGAACTTCATGAAATTAGTGTGAATGATGTATCTCTACAAACTGAAAAGAATGCAAGATATGTATTCGGCATATAATTTTAAAGAAACGATTAATTAAATTGATACTTATAAATATTATTCAATTCTGATAAATCTATTATTAAATTTAAAGGTATGATATTATGAAACCTTATGTTATCCTTAATGCGGCTATGACATTGGATGGAAAAATAGCTACAAAAACAGGAAGTTCTGAAATTTCAGGGCCTGAAGATCTTGAACGTGTCCATGAAATCAGAAAGGAAGTTGATGGAATCATGGTTGGAATCGGAACAGTTCTTGCAGATGACCCTAGACTTACCGTCCATAAGATCAATGCAAAAAAGGAAGACAATCCAATTCGTGTCGTAGTGGACAATAAGGCAAGGACTCCACTTGACTATAGGATATTGAATGATGATGCTGAAACAATCATTGCTGTAAGCAGCATCTGTGATGAGAATAATCCTGATTGTGATATCGATGCTGTAAATAGGGCAAAGGAACTTTCTAAAAAGGTAAATGTCTTCTATTCATCTAAGGAATCTGTAGACCTGGTGGAATTTATGGAGCATTTGCATTCCCAAGGAATAGAAACCCTTATGCTTGAAGGGGGATCCACTCTCAACTTTTCAATGATTAGGGAAAATCTTATAGATGAGGTCAAGATATGCATAGCTCCTATGATTGTTGGTGGAAAGGATTCCAAAACTTTCTTTGATGGAGAAGGTTTTGATTATATGAAAGATGCAATTCCATTGAAATTAGAGAAATATTATCCTTTGGGAAAGGATTTTGTTATGGAATATAAGGTTTTAAAATAATTCTGCCCATTATGGAATATTTATTAATTAATGAAAAATAGAATAAATGATAAAATAGAATAAATTATAAAAATAGAAGTTGATTAATAAAATAAATAAAAGAATAATAAAAATAATGTAAAAGCAAACAAATCATTTTCTTTGTTTGCTCCTACTTGTTTTTGAAATTTTGGTTTTCAAGTTGAGGTTTCAGTTTTCGTTTCTTGATTTTTTCACCTCATTTTTTGTTTTTTCGATTTGACAGATTTGTTTTTTCTTTTTTTGATTTGATTTGAAATATAGATTGAAGCAATGTTTTGTAGAATGATTTTAGTTTAATTCCTTGCTAAAATACATTTTTTT
>NZ_JAZNIB010000314.1:0-10500 GCF_045577275.1 Methanobrevibacter sp. | reverse complement strand
TTATTAACTATAAATCTATAATTTATAGTATAAGATAATTTAAGAAAAATTCACAAGGACTTTTCAATTTTTATGATTATTTATTAAATTTTTCTAATCATAAAATATGAAATAAATTGATAATATTTATATGTGATTATTATGAGTTATGAAGATACAGCTGTATTGTTATTAAGTCATGGGAGTACTCTACCCTATGCAGAAGAAGTGTTTAAAGATATATGCGCAAAGTTTAAGGCAAATACAGAATTTGATGCTGAAGTAGGTTATATGAAAGTGGCTAAGCCAAACTTGCCACAGGCAATAGAAATTTTAAAAGAGCGTAATCCAGGTTTAAAACGTATCATTGCAACTCCAGTGTTCTTGGCTGCTGGAATTCACACTAACATTGACATACCAATCATTCTTGGTCTTGAACCTAAAGAGGTGGACCCAAGACAGCCTGACGGAAACTATCCTGAAGGACATTACTTATACGGCCTTGAAGAGGTTGATTTCGATGGAGACATTGATCTTCTTGGTCCTATAGGCCCTAATCCTAAGCTTTTGGATATAATAAACAAAAAGATATCCTCTGCACTAGAAGATTCCGAACTTGACGCTGAAGCAAAGACAGGCATACTCCTAGTTGTTCACGGAAGCAGATTGAATTACAGCAAGGAATTCATTACAGACCTGTTCGGACAGTTTGAAGCTCAATGCGATTATCCATGTGACTTTGGATTCATGGAACTTGTGGAACCTAACATTCCAACTTCAATAAACAAGCTTGTAAGTGAAAACGAAGTGGACAGACTTGTTGTAGTGCCTGTATTCATTGCACCTGGTGCACACACCACAAGAGACATTCCAACAATATTAGGCCTTATTGAAGACGATGGTCATGGACATCATCACCATCACCATCACGACCATGATCATGAACATTCACATGACCACGGCCACAGTCACGGACATCATCACCATCATCATGGACATGATGACGTGAAGATGGAATTTGAAGGGGAAATATTATACCCAGATCCAATCTGTGACGATGACATATTGATTGAAATCTTGAAAGACATGGTTAATGATGCTCTTTAATTGAAGAGTCTTAAACCATTTTCTATCTTTTTTATAATTTTTTTAATTATTTTTCTATTTTCATCTATTTTTTTAAGTTATTTTTTATCAAATATTTTTAAGCTATTTATACTTTTTTTTCAATTTTATCTAATTTTTCTTTTTAAAACAAAATTTAAGAGCAATCTATCATTTATTTTATTAATAAAAAATAATCATTCATTTAATTTAAATTTAAAGTGCAAGCAATTACTTGCATTCGCAAATCTTTATATATTCTCCTCCCATATATAATATTGTTTCAAACTATTTTTAAGATATTTTTGGGAGTGAATATAATGAAAAACTTAAGATACAAAATTGCTTGTGTATTTATTATTCTTATCTTTTGCTTAGCACCTTTAGGAGCTATTGATTTAGATAATAATACTAAATATACCAATCAAGATGACAATGGAAGTGACATTTCAATCGATGATGTAAATGTTACTGTAGATGATGACGATCAAAGCAAAGAAACAGACACTGAAAAAGCTGTAAATGATAATTCTACTGACAATGAAACAAATGATTTAAAAACTGAATATGAACCTCTTGAAGTTCATGTCAATGACGTCTACGTAGGAGATCCTGCTGTTGTTGAGGTTCATACTGACAAATCCATTCATAGTGTATTGGTGGCTTGGGAAGACCAATGGACATATATAGAGGTCCATGATGGATATGCTACCATGAACATTGACGGTTTGGACTGCGGCAATTATTTTGTAGATGTTTATAGCGATAAGAGCAGTCAATTGAAGTCAGCTGGATTCACTGTAATGCCTATTCGCGATCCTAATTTGAGTGTTGAAGTCAAGGACATTTTAGGTGGGGAAAATGCGATTGCAGAAGTTCACACACATGATGAGTATACCGGAGAGGTTACCCTTACATTGGATGGCTCTGAAACCAAAACCGTTAAGATAGAAAACGGCTATGGAAAAGTAGTTTTCGATTCATTATTAAAGCCTGGAAATCACAATGTTGTAGCTAGCGCCTCTGCCTGCCACACCTTCAATGAAAGTGAAAAGAAAACATCATTTTCAGTAAGCAAAACACCTTTTTTAGATGTAGAGGTTTCTGAGACTTTTGCAAATGATCCAATAAATATAAAGGTAAACACAGCCAAGGATCTCAACGGCTTTTGCATGTGGGAAATATATAATGGAGGATATAGTGACTATTGTTTAGGACTAATAGAAAATGGGACTTATGTTGGTACATTTCCTCGCACCTTCCCAGCTGGAAACTATACTATGCGTGTTCAAGCTATAGACGGATATTATGAGATAGCCGAAAAAGAATTTGATTTCACTATAAAGAAAAAAGGTAAGGATGACCCAAATTTAAGCATTGAAGCCAAGGACATCGATGCAGGTGAAAAAGTAGTGGCTGAAGTCCACGCTGATAAGGGATTCACTGGAAATGCAACCGTTAATTTGGAAAACGAGACCAAAACCATAAATATTAAAGACGGATATGCAAAAGTGAGCTTTGATGATGAGTTAATGCCGGGAGAGCATAAGCTTCAACTAAGTTCTCAAGAAACCGACATATACAAGGCAAGTCAAATAACAGGCACATCTAAGGTAAGAGGTACCCTAGCTTTAGACGTTCAATATAGGAATATAACTCAAGGGGAGAGATTGGAGTTGAATTTAAGCGCCACTCAACATTACAATGGTTTCGTATTGTGTACTGCAGGTTACTGTTCACTTGAATTCGGCTATTTTAAGAATGGACACTATAGCTGCATATTTGATAATGATAACATACCAGCAGGAGATCATCCTTTGACTGTACTTGCTTTCCCAGACGGCCCATATGAGCAAACTTATAAAGAGTACACATTCAATGTCATTAAGGCATAAATCATGAATGACTTTTAAAGTTATTTTGCTTAAAATCATTTCATATGCTTTTGAGCAATTCTTTTTTTATTAATTTTTTTTATTTTAACCAATTATTATAACTCTTTTTTTATTTTTTATATTTTAACCAATTATTATAATCTTTTATTATAGCTATTTTTTTTACTTTTGCTCGTATTCCTATCATTTATTCTATTTTTTTCAAATTAAAATCATTCATCATTTTTTATAAGTAATGCAAGCAAGCAAGTGCTTACTTTCGGAAATAAATATATATAGGGCTTAACAACCTTTTTATTAGAAAAGAATATTCTAGGTATGAAAATGCCTCTTTATTTTTTAATAAATGAAATTTGTGAAGGGATTTTATGAGACAGCTATTTTTTAAATATGCTTGTGTATTTATTATTCTTATCTTTTGCTTAGCTCCTTTAGGCGCTATTGATTTAGATAATAATACTAAATATATCAATCAACATGATAATGAAAAGGGCGTTGCACAGTTTGATGATAATCTTAGCCCAGTCAATCAAAGCGGATGCAATGTCAGTGAAAAGACTATAGGAAATAATACTGAAAATCTAAGTGCATATCCTGATGATTCTGATGAGGAATTTGAACCTATAGTAATTAGCGTTGAAGACATTTATGAAGGAGAAGAAGCCTTTATTGAGGTTCGTACAGCTGATTTCATTAATGATGGCGTATGGATCTGTACCTACGGTAATTACAATTGGGTATGGATGGAAAACGGTTATGCCTGCACTACCATCAAAGGCTTAAGACCAGGAACTTACACCGTCAATGTTTATGTTCAGAGTTCTCCAGCACAGAATACAACACAATTTAAAGTAAAGTCAAGAATCTCTCCTGTTTCAAGTGTTGAAGTTAAAGATATTTTGGCAGGTCAAAGGGCTGTAGCTGAAGTCCATACAGACAAGTCATACACAGGAGAAGTAGATCTTGCATTAGATAACTCAACTGAGACCAAAACCATAAAGATAGAAAACGGTTATGGAAAAGCGACCTTTGATGAGGACTTATGGCCTGGAAATCACAACGTTGAAGCAAGCTCTCCTGAAAGCCGTGAATTTAAGGCTAGCACAAAATCAACTACATTTAAAGTGGAAAAGCAATGTGCTTTGGATGTGCAGGTTGATGACATATATCAAGGTGATCCTTTAGTTGTGAAGGTCAACACAACCAAAAATTATAATGGATCTGCTTATCTCACTGTAGATGATGATTATTCAGTGAAGGAATATGCAAAAAACGGCTGTTTCACTCATACACTCAATAGTGATAATTTAACACCAGGTACTCATGAAGTGTATGTGATTCTTGAGGGAAATAGCTTTTTTGATGTTTGGAAAAGTTACAAAATAATAAAATTCAATGTTAAGGAAAAATGATTAGGAGTATAAAATCAGTTTTATTGATGTTTTGGAAAATGGAATATTGATTATAAATAGTTCTATTTCGTTTAGGAAATGGAATATTGATTATTAATAGTTCTATTTGATTTGGGAAAAGAAAATTGATTATTAAAATTATTTAATTAAAATTAAAAAAATTTAGGTGATAACAATGAAAATATTCGACATTAAAGTTATGAGTCTTATTATTATCCTTATTTTTTGCTTAAGTCCTTTATCAGCTATTGACTTAAATGGAAACAATTCCACAGCAATTGATGATGATAATAATAACACTGATTTAGCAATTGAAGATGCAAATTTAAATGGCACAAAAGACATTAAAGTAAGTGAAGTCAAAGATGATAAAGAGAATGAACCGATTGACCCTGAATTAAGCGTTTATGTTCCAGATGTTGATCCAGCTGAAGAGACATTAATTGAAGTCAAATCAAACAATAAATACGCAGGATGGGTGGAAGTTAAAGTGGATGGAGTTAAGATTTCAACTTTCTATTTAAGCCGCGGATATGCAAATGTACTTATATATGATGAATTATTGCCTGGAGAACATACTGTTGAAGCGATTTCTCAAGGTAATGATGACTTTTTGGATAGTGAAGCGAATACAACATTCAAAGTAAGCAATACACCTAAAATATATGCGTTCGTCAATGACGTTACAGGTGATGAGATTCTAAATGTAGGTATCAGAACAGCTGAGCAATATAACGGTTTAGTGGCTGTTGTTTTAGAGGATGGTACAACACAGTATGGATATGCAAAGAAGGGTAGATTTTCATGCCAATTCAATCATACCGAATGCTTCACAGACGGATTCCATGATGTGAAGATAATTGTAATCGGGGATGATGTATTTTCCAGATCTGAAATTCACAAAACATTCCATGTAAACTAAAATGAAATATTTTTCATTTTTCTTTTTCTTTTTTTATTTATCAATTTTATTCAGTTATTTTTTATTGTAGAGATTTTATTTTTAATTTTATTTTAATCATTATTTTTATTCAGTAAAATTATTATGATTCTTTTTTTAAATATAATATTAAAACTAAAAAAACACTTGAAATCAATATTAATTTTTATAAAAATCATTAGAGGTATCTTATGCATCAAAAGTTTATGGAGGAAGCCATTAAGGAGGCCGAAATATCACTTTCTGAAGGTGGCGTTCCTATTGGAGCGGTGATTGTAAAGGATGATGAAATAATATCCAGAGGCCATAATAGGCTTATTCAAAAGGATTCTGTAATCCTTCATGCTGAAATGGATGCAATTGAAAATGCAAATGGACTAAGCTATGAGGACTATAGGAAATGCACTCTTTACACAACATTGTCACCATGTCCAATGTGTTCCGGAGCGGTCTTACTTTACAATATTCCAAAGGTTGTAATCGGAGACAACACCACCTTGATGGGTGCTGAAAAGCTATTGAATGACAATGATGTTGAAGTGATTGTTCTAAATGACGATAGATGCAGAGAGCTCTTCGAAAGATTTGTTAAGGAAAATCCTGGAGTATGGGAGAAGGAACTGGCTAAAGTGGGAAACACTACAGAGCTAAAGTAAACATAAAAACAGCTATATTATAGATAATCTTATAAAAATAATTTTAAGGTGATAAGATGGAAACTGTCCTGACAAATGAAAAGGATGAAAGATTCATCCAACTTTCCAATGAATTGAATGAGGAATACTATAGAAATATTGGAGATGCATCCTTAAAATATCTTGATTATAACCAATTGGAAGATCCCCATGTAGTATTGCTGGTTCTTAATTGGGGAAATCCTATAGCTTGTGCCAGCTATCGTCTTTTTGACAAGGATTCAGTGGAAATAAGAAGAGTTTATGTTAAAAGGAGATATAGGAACAAGGGAATAGCCTATAAACTTGTCAAATCCTTGGAAAAGTTAGCTATGGAAGATAACTTCAAATATTCCTATATTACAACAGGAACTGAAAATGCTGCAGCAATAGCTCTATATGAGAAGTTAGGATATGAGGAAACCGATAATTTCGGAATCTTTGAAAACGATGACATTTGCCTTTGCATGAAAAAGGAGTTTAAGACCTTGATTTTCTAACTTATTTTTTTTATTCATCAACCAATCACTTAAACTTATTATTTTTATTAAATTACTTCATTTATTCTCCAGAAACTTCTTAAACTAATTATTTTTATTAAATAACCTCATCTATTCTTCTATTTCTAATTTTAATGCAAGTAAGTGCTTGCTTTCGAAAATATATATATGTAAAGGCCTTATATAAATTATTTCGTAATAAACACAGAAGTGATTATTATGAAAAATTTCGGTTTAAAGATTGCTTGTGTATTTATTATTCTTATGTATTGTTTAGCGCCTTTAAGTGCGCTCGATTTAAACCAAGATGATAATAATAAATATATCGAGCATGACACAGGAGACAGCAGCATCGACACTAAAGATGTGGATGTTGCTGATGAGCAAAATGATGGACACGACAAGAATCTAGATGATGCTGATGGTGTTGACAGTAAGGATGTAGACACTGGCAGTTCTGACGTAAATAATGAGGATGTTAAAAAGGCTGCTGAAGATAAGAACTTGGAAATGGATAGAGGACTTAGCCCTCAATTAAGCATTAAAGTCAATGATGTTAATGTTGGTGAAAAGGCTACCGCAGAAATCCATGCAGTACATTCCTTCAGTGGTACTGTACTTGTTTACTTGAAAGGTTCACCTATACCATATGCCGTTTCAGTCAAGAACGGTTATGGAAAAGTGACATTCAAGGAATCTTTGCCTGCTGGTACTTACACTGCTACAGCTAAATATTGTGGTGGTTTAATATACAAAGCAGACCAAAGTTCCACCAGCTTTAAAGTAAGCAAATTCGATCCTAATTTAAGCATTAAAGTTGCTGACGTCAATGTTGGTGAAAAGGCTACTGCTGAAATCAGTGCTGATGAATCATTTAGTGGTACTGTTTATGTTTATTTAAAAGGTTCTCCTTTGGTACATAGTGTTTATGTTAAGAACGGTTATGGAAAAGTTACTTTCAGCAAAGCTTTGCCTGCTGGTGTATACACTGCTACAGTGAAATATGCTGGTAGCTGCAAATATGAAGCTGACCAAAGTTCCACTAGCTTTAAGGTAGGCAAATTCGATCCTAATTTAAGCATTAAGGTTGCTGACGTTCATGTTGGTGAAAAGGCTACTGCTGAAATCAGTGCTGATCATTCATTTAGTGGTACTGTTTATGTTTATTTAAAAGGTTCTCTCAACCCATATGCTGTTTATGTACATAACGGTTATGGAAAAGTTACTTTCAACAAAGCTTTGCCTGCTGGTACTTACACTGCTACAGTGAAATATGCTGGTGACTGCAAATATGAAGCAGATCAAAGTTCCACAACCTTCAATGTAAACAAATTTGACCCTAATTTAAGCATTAATGTTGATAATATCAATGTTGGTGAAAAAGCGACTGTAGAAATTAGCGCTGATAAGGCATTCACAGGTTATGTAGATGTTTCCTTCCACGGAGATCTTATGCCACACAAGGTATTTGTCGAAAATGGATTTGCTAAAGCTACAATAGATGAAGATTTGGATGCTGGTGTATACACTGCTTCAGTGAAATATGCTGGTGACAAGAGATTCAATCCAGGTGAAGCTTCAACAAGCTTTACTGTAAAAGCAGATCCTAACTTATCCATTAAAGTTGATGACATTACCGAAGGTCAGAAGGCAGTTGTGGTTGTTACTGCTAATGAAACCGTGAATGGTGAAGCTAATATTAAATTGAACCATTCCAACGCTGTTTATCCTATAAACATCGAAAATGGTTATGCTACTGTCACCATCGATGATGATTTAGCTCCTGGTGATTATCTTGCTACCGTTACCTACTTCGGTGACGATACTTTCAAGGCAGGAGAAAGTTCCACTACATTCAATGTAAAGGAAAAAGCATTGATTGACCCTAAATTGAACATTAAGGTCAAAAACATCGCTTATGGAGACAAAGCAACTGTCACTGTAACTACCGATGCTGGATTCACTGGTAATGTCGGCGTTAAGATTGGAACCAAAAACTATAATGTAAAAGTAGTGAATGGAAAAGGTACTGCAAGCGTTGCAGGACTTAAGGTAGGAACCTACACTGCAAAAGCAACCTTCAAACAGACCGACGTATACAAGGCAAGTACCAAAACCACTAAATTTACAGTTAAAAAGGTTACTCCAAAAATAACTGCTAAATCTAAAACCTTTAAGTATTACCAAAAAACCAAAAGCTATTCCGTTACCTTAAAGGACAACAAAGGAAAAGCAATGAAAGGTCAAAAGGTCACTTTAAAGGTCAATGGTAAAACATACAGTGCAAAAACCAATGCTAAAGGTGTCGCAACTTTCAAAATTACCAAATTAAACAAAGTTGGCAAGAACAATGCAGTTATCACCTATGCTGGTGACAAGACTTACAACAAAGTAAGCAAAAAAGTCAAGATAACTGTTAAGTTCGATACTATTTCAGCAAAAACCAAAAACAGGCTCTTAGTCAAAGAACTTCAAAGAGCTTTAAAAAGAAACCATTTCTATATAACTTATCGTGGTCACAACTTATTGATTGACGGATGGTATTATATCTACACAAAATGGGCTGTTAAAAAGTATCAAAAAGCTAAAGGTTTAAAGGTAACTGGTAAAGTTGACTATCTAACTGCTCTAAAACTTAAATTATTTCAATAAAGAGTTTTAATTATATAAACTCTTTTCTTTTTTTATTTTTTTGAATTGTTTAATCTATATTTTTTATTAGCTATTTTTAGGATTTTTTATTGATTTGTTTAATCTATTTTTAATTAGCTATTTTACGATTTTTATAATGCTTATTCTTTCTATTTGAATATTTTTTAAAAATTATTATCATAAAACATTTTTTATACTATATAAAACAAATATTCCCATATGAAATCAAGCCAAATGAAAGTCTCTGACATTGGTGAAAAGCAACTTATAGAAAGGATTATAGAAAAATCAAGAATATGCTCAATTCATAATCCATCTGACTTTACTGATTTTGACAACAAGACATCAATCGGAGACGATTCTGCACTTACAAACATTAATCTAAATGAAAATAGTTATTTGGTCTCATCATCTGACATGCTGATACAGTCAAGCCATTTTCCACAGGACATGACTTATTTTCAAATGGGATACAAGTCAGTTGTAGTCAATGTAAGCGATCTTGCAAGCATGGGTGCAGACAATATTGGCTTTCTATTGAACATTGCCATTCCTAAGGACATGCTCTTAGACGATTTTGATGATTTGATATGCGGTGTAATCAGGGCCTGTGACGATTATCATATTCCTCTCATAGGAGGGGATACAAACCAAGCCAATGAAATAATCCTTTCAGGAACAGCTATTGGACAGGTGGATAAGGATAAGGCATTGATGAAATATGGATTCAAAGAAGGAGATTTGGTCTGCATAAGCGGAGAGCTTGGCCTTGCAGCACTTGGATTCGAACTCCTGAACATGAAACAGCTACTCAAAAACAACTTGTTTGAAATGGTAGACCTTGAAGATAAAATCAACAGGGCCTATGAAATTGATTCAAGCCTATGTGACATGGCTCTTTTCAAGGCATTGAAGCCGGAAGCGAAGTATATTGAAGGCCATATTTTAAGGAATCTCAACACTAATCAAAACAGAATCACTGCAACAGACATTACAGACGGCCTTGCCAGCGAGTTCTATGAAATATTGAATTCAGATAAGAGACAATGCCAATTTAAGAATAATGATAATGAAAACAATGATTCAAATCCATATTCAAAAGGAATTAGAATCTATGAAAACAAGCTGCCTATAGAAGATGAATTCAAGGAAATAGCTAATGCCTTAGGACTCAATTATCTTGACTTGTTCCTCCATGTAGGAGAGGATTTTGAATTTTTATTTACAATAAACAAGGAATTGAAAGATCAATTGGAAAATGAATTGAACTTTTATGTAATAGGTGAAATTACAGAAAAAAATACAGTTGAAATAGTACTCTCAAATGGCACAATTGAAAAAATA
>NZ_JAZNIB010000313.1:0-2617 GCF_045577275.1 Methanobrevibacter sp. | reverse complement strand
TAGCACTATTTTAACATCATTTACTAAATTTAATTTCATTAATTTTTTTACTTTAGCCACTTTTTTAACTTCATTTATAATTTTAATTTTTATAACTTTTTTATTAACTTAATTTTTTTATAGAAGATAATCATTTATACTATATCAAACAAATAATAAACTAATTTTAAAATAATATTTAGATGATAACTATGGACTATGATGTAATATATATTGGAAGTGGAAACGCAGCATGGCAAGGTGGCCGTTTCTTAAGAAAAGCAGGTCTTAAAATTTTAATTGTAGAAGAAAGCTTATACGGTGGAACCTGTGCTAACAGAGGATGCAACTCAAAAGCTATCCTTGATGCCCCATATGAAATCAAAGCATTGGCGGATAATTTTGAAGGATGTGGAAAATCCGGAGACTTCGATGTTGACTGGACAGCATTGATGGAATTGAAACGTAAGCGCATTGCTAATATGGCTCCTTTCCTTGATGGAAAATTCAAGGAATATGACCTTGATGTAGCTCATGGAAAAGGAACTATTGTTGATGAGCATACTGTTCAAGTTGGAGACAAGCAATATACAACTGAAAAAATAGTGATTTGTACCGGTTTGAAACCGGTTATTCCAGATGTTCCTGGAAAGGAATACCTGCATGACAGCACTGACTTTTTAGACATTGATGAGCTTCCAAAACATGCAATCATCATAGGAGCAGGTTTTGTAGGTATGGAATTCGCTTCAATACTTGCAGAAGCAGGCCTCAGTGCAGATGTGATCATAAGAGGAGATATGGCTTTAAAATACTTCCACCAACCATATGTCCAACATGTGATTGAAATACTAAAAGAAAAGAACATCAGATTCCATTTCAATGAAACCGTAACTGAAATAATCAAGGATGACAGTGTGATTATTGATAACCCTGAAGAAAGAGTCCTTAACCTTGAAAATGCATTGAACACTGATGAGATATTAAGAGATCCTGATGCTAAAATAGACAATAAGGCTTATGAAGATGGATTTACAGTTAATTGTGAAAGTGGATTAAGCTTAACAGGTGACTATGTTATTGCAGCTATGGGAAGAGAAGCTAATGTTGAAGACATCGGTCTTGAAAATGTTGGATTGGAATATACCAAAAGAGGAATAAAGGTTGATGAATACCTTAAAACTGAAGTTCCAAACATCTATGCATGCGGGGACGTTGCTGACAGTGGCATTGCAAAGCTTGTAACTGTAGCAATCCATCAATCAAAATACCTCGGTAAGGCATTGTTGGAGGAAAATCCTGAAAAAATAGATTATCCTGTTGTTCCTGCAGTTGCTTACACCATTCCGAGAATAGCTACCGTTGGGGTTCCCGCATTTGTAGCTGAAGAGATGGATGGATATGCAGTTCACAGAATCCAATATGGCAAATCCTATTCTTTAGAACTTAAAAACGATAGGACAGCTGAAGCAAAGGTAATTGTAGATAAGGATTTGCAGATTGTAGGTGCTGAAATAATTGCAGCAGATGCTGAAAATGTTGCAAACATGTTTACATTTATCATAAACCAAAAAATAAGTCTTGAAGAGCTTGATCATATGATTTATGCTTTCCCTTCAAGCAGTTCAGTATGTTTGTATAAATTGCACAACATACACTATGCATTTTAAACATAGATTTTTTCTATGTTTCTTTTTTTATTTTATAAGTTTTATTTTTATAATTTTTTATAAGGTCCAAAATTTTTCAGTTTTTCACTAGCTACTGAAGATGCAAAATCACCAGAATCTTTTAAACTTTTGTTATTTAATAATGCTGATATATATGCAGCCATATAAGTATCACCACATCCAGTAGCATCTACAATATTATCACATTTCTGTGCATTTATTTTAATACTTTCACCATCAACATCAATAATTCTTGAACCTTTACTTCCATTTGTGATAATTAAATTTGAACCCTCAATTTTTTCACGATTTATTATATCAAATTCATGCTCATCCATGAAAATTGCATCACTAATATCCAAAATGTAATTTAGATCATTTGATAGTTTTAATACTATCGAATTATCTTCATCCATAAATCTCAAAAATCCTTGAAGTGAAATATAGATTGGAACATCAAATGTTTTTAGAAAAATCAAAGTTTCAATTGGAAAGTCATTGCTGTTAAGTGGTGTCAATACAAATGCATCAATATTTTCACCATTGATTTCATTTTCATCAAAAATGTTTCTTAAATCATCGGCAAGTATAGGTATATCTGCAAAATTAGTTGATTGATGCCTAATGTCTAAGTTATCCTTATCAGGATATTCATTAATGAAATGATGGGTATCCTCTTTCAAAATGAGATTTACCTTTGATTCATCTGGAAATGCATTGATTAAGTCAGCATTTGAGGCATTTACAATAGCTAAATAATCATTGAAAAACTCTTCATAGACAAAACTTTGAAAAAAGCTTGCTCCTCCTACTTTAGAGCTTTCATCATTCCCAATGATAATCAAGTCCTCACATATAGGTCCAATTAAAACAAGTGTCATGATAATCAATCCATAATCTCTTTTTAAAAATATATAAACTTAGTGAAAAAATTTATTAATGTAGAAGATAATTAAATTAATTATTAA
>NZ_JAZNIB010000312.1:0-2437 GCF_045577275.1 Methanobrevibacter sp. | reverse complement strand
CATAATTTAATTTACATTTTTTCTGTAATTTAGTTTACAATTTTTCCATAACTTTTTAATTTTTTTGTATAATCTTTCATAATATTAACTATATAAAAGGTTTAATATAAATATTTTTAATAAATAACTGATAATTATCCTCTAAATTAAAAATTAAACATATATAACCATTTATAAATGAAAAAAAGAGTTTACTATACATAACTATTTATTAAAAAAGACAGTAACACTATATCACAATTTAAAAAAAAAAAGTTAAAAATGAAAAAATAGAGAAATGAAAAGATAAATAAAATATTTTAATCAAACTTTTTTTTAAAAGTTTGAGTTAGTCATCACCGTCTCCACCATTATAGAGTGAACCTGGTTCAAAAGGATCCAATGGATGAGTCCTCATCCAATATCCACAGTTCCAGCAACGACCGTCACTATCCAATGGATAACCGCAAATCGGACAAATAAGCATAATAATCACCTAAATAAATGAGCCTTTTCAAGGCAAGTATTCATCATTAAAATCATCATAGTCATAATCATCAGGACTTCCAAAATGAGCCATATATCCACATACCCAACAGTTTCCTTCGTCGTCTAATTCACTTCCGCAAGCAGGACATAAACCATACATAAAATTCCCCCTATAAAATCAAATATTTGTTTAATAATTATAATGATTATAGTTACATTTAAAGTTTTCTATATTTGTTTAAGAGGAAATAATACAAGAGACAATGAGATATAATAATCCATTAATCAATACTTGCGAATAGAATAAAGCTCATCCCTATAGAACACATGATTATAATCCAATTCACAGTCAAGATTAGACAATTTATAAGGCATATCCCCCCTCTGATAAATCAACAGATCAGTAGCGCTGAAATCGCTTAACTCATAAATGACACCGTCGATAATCATCTGTTCCTCTTTAGTAAAATTAAACAATGGAATTTGTCTTAAGTAATATCTTTTGATTAGGTAATAATAGTAGACCTCCTGCCTATAATACAAATTATTAGATCTTATCAGCTGATTCATAGTGTCATTGAAATGCTTTGGGACTATCCCAATCCTTGATTTTAAATAAACTTCATTAGTCAATGATTCGCCGTATAATTCATAATAATTGAAGTCAATGAAATAAATCAAAACCGAAATTACCGTTTTTCCAAGGTTTTCCTTATGTGTGCAACGTGATATAATGTATAGTATAATTTTTATGTACTTTTCTTTTTTAAAATCCATATTAAACACCAATCATTAATTCAATAATCAAATAAACCAAATAAAATGATTCAAATTTAATATTGTAAATTAAAAAAGAGTAACCATATGAACACTAGAATATTAGTTTCAACTTAGTATTAAAAGAAAAGAAAGAGCATATGAAAATTAATGGAAAACAATTAAAAATATTTATATAATATAAAATTAAAAGGTACCTATAGAAAATAATTTAAAGGTACCTTTAAAAAAATTATAGGAATAAGATTATGGATTTTAAAAAAACACTAAAAACTATAGGAAAGCTTCTTAGCCCTTTAAAAAAGAGCATAATCCCACTTATTCTCATTGTTGCATTCCTACTAATTGATGTTTACTGTAACCTGACTCTGCCTAAATACACTGCAGACATTGTAGACATAGGAATACAGAACACAGATTTTGACTACATAATAAGTGTAGGAACAATGATGATGGCTATGGTCTTAGTTGGGGTTTTAGCTACAATAGGGCTCTCATACTTCTCAAGTAAAGTATCAGCAGCTTATGGAAGAGATTTAAGAAAGATAAGCTATGATAAGATATTGAAGTTTTCAAACTTTGAATTGAACAAGATATCAAGAGCATCACTCATTACACGTAATACAAACGATGTATATCAAATACAAATCTTTTTAGGTCTGTTCTTTACAACAATACTCTTTTCACCGATATTAGGTATAGGAAGCATACTCAAGGCAATGGAACTTGGAACCAACCTTTTATGGATTATTGGAGTGACATTTGCCGCTGCAATCATACCTTTTATCATCATATTCATCAGAACCGTCCCTTACTTCAAGGTAATGCAGGAACTGACCGATAAGATCAACCAAATATCAAGGGAAATATTGTTGGGAATACCTGTCATCAAGGCATTCGTAAGACAGGAATACGAAGAGGAAAGATTTAGAGAAACAAATGAAGACTTCAGATCAGTGAACTTAAAGGTCTTCAGAATCCTTTTGGTCTTACTGCCTGCAATGACCTTACTACTGAACCTAATGATAGTTCTCATCCTATACTTTGGAGCATATGATGCAATACAAGGCAAGATATTAACCGGAACAATCATAGCATTCATCCAATACGCTACACAAATCGTAATGGCATTCTTGATGATGGGCGGATTCCTTGTCATGATTCCAAGGATTTTGGTATCTGGAAGACGTGT
>NZ_JAZNIB010000311.1:0-5275 GCF_045577275.1 Methanobrevibacter sp. | reverse complement strand
CTTTTCAGTATATTGAATAGTCAATTCATTATTTAGATACTTAGCAATACAATGATTAATTTTATCACGACCGAATCGGATATTATCATTTGATTCAACGAACTCTTCTTGAGATACTTTTTCAACTTCAATTTTTTCATCATTTTCCAAATTTTTATTTTCCACCTTAACATATTTCCCTACTAAAAATTCAAAATTGCAATTTTTACAAAATTGACTTTCATCATCTCTTGGTGTTCCACACATTGGACAATATTTAAAATTTGACATCATTGTATCATCTCAAGAATTGTTTTAATTAATAAGAATAATTTTATATAATAAGAATTAATTAGTTTCAATACATAAAAATAATTTTATATAGTAAGAACCGATTAGTTTTAATACATTAAAATTATTTTTATCATATTAAATTAATTAGTTTTAATAAATACAAATTATTTTTACCTATTGGAATTAATTTGAAGAACTACTTTTTATATACTCTTCTCTTTTTTCATGAGCTTCCTCTTCAGATGGGAATAAGCCTAAATGTTTGCCATCAACTTCAGCACTCCACATGAATAATCCATCTTCATAGAAAACACCTTCATATTTAGATGATTTTTTCTTGGAAATTGCAGATTGAGACTTTTTGGACTTTTTAGATTTATTCTTGCCCACTCTTTCTCCCTTATTGACTTTGACTTTCTTAGTGGCCTTTTCTGATGAAACCTTATTTCCATCCTTGACCTTTACCTTGCTTTTATTTTCATTTTCAAACTCTTTAGCATAGTCTAACTTATTGGATTTCTTAGATGAAGTTGATTTAGAATTGCCGGATTTCTTAGATATATCAGATTTATTGGCCATTTCATCTTTTATGGAAGATTTTGAGTCAATTGTCTTGATCTTTTTAGTCTTATTGTCCTTTGACTTTTCTTTGGCCTTTTCCCTTAACCTGTCTCTTTCCTTTAAGGTTATTGTTTTAAAGCCACCTTTTACCTTTACATCCACCAATCCATTCTCTTTGAGATAATCCTTTCTTGCCTTTATTGCTTCATTTTCTGTTTCATGATATGATATTATTTGGCCCTTGACGCTTACAGACCATAATTTCTGAATTTGGCTGAATGAAATTCCTCTTGCATTTGAATAAGCTCCTTTGACCTTTTTAGGAGTAGGCAATGAACTTATATAGATTTCTCTTGCTTCATATGCCTCTTTGGAGGATTGGTATAATCCTAATTCCTTGCTTCCATGCTCTGCCTTCCACATGAATAGATTATCATCATAGGAAATTCCTAAGCATTGGGAATATGGAACACCAGGGTCTCTGATTTTGATTTCCTTATTATTCACTCCATAAACCAAATCCTCATCCTTTTCTTCAACTTGCCTTGGAATGTAGAGTTCATTTAAGATTTGAATGATTTCATTGTTAGGGCTGGATTGCCTTAGCCTTTTAAAGTCATCACCATCATTGATGGCTGATTTGAGTCTGATTAAAAAGTCTGCATCCTGTGTTCTTCTGCTGATTTTATATTTTGGGCGGATAAAGTCTTTATCGCCAGAATAATTTACATAAAACCATACACAGATATTGAAGATGATCTTATGGGCTTCACTTGCAGCCTCCAGTTCACCACTCACATCTGCAGCGGTATTCTTATCTAAAAAAGGATTTGCATTAGTCTGATTATTCTGATTATTCTGATTATTCAGTTGTGAACTTGAGGATGAATTAAGTTTCTTAACTTCATTGAATCCTGTTTTATAATCTCTTAAACCACCATTCTGTACATATGGCCTTGCCATTTGTGCAGGAGAGGCGAATCCTCCAGCACCATCTCCATCGATTGTATTGTGATAAACATCATTTCTTAATCTGCGGAGCCTTGAAAAATCATTTTTTATGTTGTTCGGCAAAATATTGGCATTGTTTAACTTTTCAATTCTTTTGTATTGGCTGTTTTCATCATCCTTTATGCCTTCAAAAGCAAAAATTGCCTTAGTGACCTTTTCCGCTATTCTTCCAGCAATCAGAATAGCTTCGACTCCATCCCCTTCAATGAGATTCTTATCCATCCTTGCACAGTCTAGATAAATATCCCTGAATTGATTTTCCAAGAAACTAAAACAAAATTCACTCATTTTAACAGCCCTTTAATAAAAAATGATGGAATCATATCCCTAATAACTCCATCTTAAAAAATAATCCTTAAACTTTATTTAACTGATTAATAACCTAAAATATCATTCAATACATCTGATGCAGGATCCATACCCTGTGCACCAATCAATAAAACAACATCATCCTTGCTTGCAGTTTCCATAATATATCCTAAAGCATCGTATAATTTTTCAAAATGATTATATCTTATGCGTTCCTTATCCAAATTAGCAAAGAATATGTCTTTTTCAAAGTCTTCAACATGATTCAAATGATCCACTAAATCAACACTTGAGGATAGGCTTAGATAGATTTCCCTCTTCTTGGCTTCTGGATCATTTTCTATTGCATCCTTGTTTCTATGGTGCAATTCCTTGATTACTTCAGCCAAAGCCTCTGAATTGAGACCATTTAATGTTTCTCCACGGGAACCTCTGATTGCACAAGCAATATACAAGTCTCCCTTATCCAATTGTTCTGCCAAATCATATGTTGCCCTAACGGTATTCCTTATTCCATCTGGATTGTGAGCAAAGTCATCAATGACAATAGGCTCATCATAAAGCCTTGTGAATCTTCTGCTGAGAGGTCTGTATGTTTTCACGCCCTCTTTAATGTCTTCAATAGGAATGCCCAATGAAATGCATGCTGAAATTGAGGACAATATGTTTCGAATAAAATGATTTCCAGTGAATGGAAGCTCTTCAAAGGTCAAAATAGCTTCCCCATCAAACATTATCACATTCTCTTCACTGTCAAAGTACACTTTCCTATTTCTTTCTGCATCATAATCCTCGATGGTTTGCTTTTCCATTGAAGTGAAGAAAGTCTCCACCCCATCATTTACAAACTCTTTCATGGCAAGGACATTCTCATCATCAAAGTTAAGTACGACTCCTCCCTTGTTGGTCGCCTTCACTACACCGGATGTTTCTTCAAATACCTCTTCAATTGAGTTTACAAGCCCAATATGATCCATTGCAACATTAGTGACTACCCCAACATCAGGATTGATTGCAGAGGACATGATCATTGCATGGTCCTTCATCAAATCGGTTCCCCAACCTTGAACTTCTGAAACTTCAATGACCAAATAGTCAAAGACTTCCTTGTTAGGAATGTCACATATAAAGTTGAATAATCTTGCATCCACTCCCTGATTTGCCAAAACCTCTTCAGAGATTAATTTGGCAACCATAGGGTCAATCAATGTATTGAATTCTGATTTGGCATCAGTATTTGTAAATACATTGTATCCTGCATGGGATAATATATGGTAAATCAAATGGGAACTTGTTGATTTGCCGTTGGTTCCACTTATAACAACCCTTTTAGAAGCAGGGACCAAATTATCTATTGTCCATTTTATTGCAAATGCATTAGCAAACTCTATCCTATCAACTACAATAACCGGAAAACTAAGCTTTTCCGCCATTTCCAAGGCATCTTCCTTAGGAGTCAATGTTATGAGACATGCAACATTCTTGTTGTTTGCTATCTCCACACCTTTGCCATTAATCCAATGTCTGATTACAATATCTCCCTCTTGAGCCTCATTTAAAGTTTCAAAGATTCCAGTGAATCCGTTTGAAGTCTTATAATCATTAGATCCATAGATTTTGCCGCCAATTGAATCTGCAAGTTGACTGATAGAAAAAGTATTTAAAGAAGATACGGAATCTGCTAATTCATTTAAAAAATATGTTTTTGACATTTTAATCCCCTTTAAGATTGATAGTAGATAAATTAAATAAAAATAAAAATTAAATCAGATTTTAAAATAGTTTTAAAATAGTTTAAAATAGATAAACCTATTTAAAACCTATGAAAAGATGTATAATTTTGCTAAAATTCCAATTACACATACAGCTACTGTAAGTAGCCAATATGATAAAACAATTTTAATTTCAGAAATACCCTTATAATTTAAGGTATGATGCAAAGGCTCTACAGGTAAAGTAATAATATGAGCTCTGTGCATTAAGCTGATGATAGTGGATACAATCGGCACAGCCAATGCAAGTACACCATAGTAAGGTATATCTGTCAAGAGCACTGCTGCTGCATAACCTGTTCCTAAAATGAATGAACCTGTATCACCCATAAATATTGAAGCCGGATACCTATTGAACACTAAGAAACCAAGACACATTGTACCTAATAAACCGAATGGATAGCCTGTTGAGGTATTTCCAAACATAATTCCATATAGACAGCAGAATGCTGATGCAATAGCTATAATTCCTGCAGCCAAACCATCCATTCCATCAATGAGGTTTACTGCATTGATTGAACCTAATACACCAATCATCAAAACAGGATATGCCAAAAGGCCTAATTCAAATCCACCTAAAGTGGTTATGACACCTGTGAATGCCAAGAATAAACCTGGAATCAATTGCACAATGATCTTTACTTCTTCACTTGGCTCGTATTTGATAGGGATTTCAGCAACAAGTTCCAATTTGCCTTCTTCAACTAAAGGACCTACCTGTTCTTTTGCCTTGTCTGTTGTAATTCTTGCCTCTTCACCTACCCCTAAATCGAGCAATCCAATAGGAACAACGGAATCACTGATGTTTTTAACTACCTTTTGATATTCCTTAACTCTAAGTCCTAAAAGGTCGTCAATTAATCCCATTACCCCACCAGTGAGCATGATAAATGAAATTATTAAAATATCTTCATTTCTAAAGTATAGGGACAGAATAAGTAAAACTGTAAATAAGAAAGCAATTCCCCCCATTGTTGGAGTTCCTGCCTTATGTCTATGTTCACTAACGATAGGATTATCAGTTAAGTCTGCATCCCTTAATGCTTTCCTTACAAACCATGTAAAAATTACTGTTGCAAAGAAAGTGATAAAAAATTTATATAAGATATTTTCCAATGCCATATTCATCACACTTAATTCAAAAAAATTTATCCAATTTCAAATAATCAGAAAAATTTAAAATTTCTAAAAAAATTTCTAAAATCTATTCTTTTATTATATATTTTTATAGTCATTATAATATTTAAGTTTTTATTTATATATAAAAAAATGACATTACAATGACATTATCATTAAAATTTGGTATTGACAATACAACATCAGAGATTTTTATTTGATAAAAAAGAAAA
>NZ_JAZNIB010000310.1:0-1751 GCF_045577275.1 Methanobrevibacter sp. | reverse complement strand
ATTAAATATTAATATGTTCTATGAAATATCATATTTTTTAAAAATCTTCTTTTAAATTTAATATTTCATAAACTTATGATTTTTAATCGGTTATAATTAATTTTATAATTTTATTAATTAAGGATTGATTTAATGGATTTAAACTTTGACTTTACAGAAAAAAGAGTAATACTCACAGTATTCTTCTGTATGGCTTTTACCATTGCAAACTTAATTACTGTTAAGATTATTAATATTAACTTTTTAGGTATGGAAACTCCTGCAGGAGTTTTAATTTATCCTTTAGTATATATCTTAACCAATGTAATTGCAGATGTATATGGTGAAAGAGTTGCACAAAGAACCCTTATATTAGGTATTGCTGCTGACGTATTATTCGTATTTATGACTACTTTAATATTATTCTTGCCATCCCCAGATTTCTTTACTGGTGATGCAGCATTATCCTTTGTATTTACCCAAACCCCAAGAATTCTTGTAGCTTCATACATTAGTTACTTGATTGGTAACTTGGTAAATGCTAGATTAACTACAATTGTAAACGAAGGTAAAGCTTATGCTTCCGGTATAAACTTATTGGTTCTTGCTTTAAGTGAATTCATCGATAACTTTGTATTCATCGGATTAGCATTTATTGGTGTTTACTCTGTTGTTGATATCTTAGTAATGATTATTACTCACTGGATACTCAGTTTAATTTGGACTGCTATTGCTCAGCCATTCACTACCATGACTGTAAGATGGGCTGAAAAAGGCAAACCTGCAGAAGCTTAATTTGATAATGCATAATATGAATTAGTTATTGAAAACTCGAAAATTAAAATTTCAAATCAAATGTGGATGATTATTTCACATTTTGATATTTCTTTTTTTTTATAAGCTGCTAAATTATTTTCTTAAATTTTTTTATCTATTGGACTATTTTTTAAATAATTGTCATCTTGCCTGCATTTGTAAGGTAATATTTCTCATATTGTTTTGTTTGTCCAACTAATCCTTCTTCCATTAGGCTATTTATGTGTTTGTAGACCATGGCTCTTGAGATTCCCACATTCTTTCCAATTAAGATTGCAGTTTGTTCGGACTCTTCAAGGGTTTTTAGAATTTTCATTTTTGTTTCTGAAAGGTTTATGCTTAACTTTGGCATTTGTATTGCTTGGTCATAAAAGCAGTAATAGATGTAGTTTGCTCCTTCCTTATTTGCAACAAAGTTTAAAATGGATCCCAGGAAGTTTCCATCAGTAGCTACATATATTTCATTTCCCTCTTTTGATTTTCTTATTATGTCAGTTAGTTGTTTTGAAGCTTCTATTGCATTTGTTGTGCTGATTTTGATGTTTTCCTTGGTCATATACTGATCAAGCAAACTGGTTTCATTATAGTTCATGTATACTGATATCAATTTGTCTATACCATTTTTCAAAGCTATATCCATAAGTTCCTTTCCCTTCAAGTTTGATATTAATATTTTCATGCAACTTACCCCATTTCTTTAAAATCTCAAATTATTTCATGTTCAACAGTTTTCTTTATAGTGTGTTATAATGTTTATAAAAATTCTATTTTGTTTATTATTTTGTTCAATTTTCGTTGGCACTTTATTTTCCGACTGGTGCCTATTTGCATAATTTTTTTTGATCTTTTTTCATTGGAAAAATTTTCATTAATTTTCTAAACAAAAATTTCTTATTCGATAAATTTTTTATATATTTTTTAATAATATTGCTAATATATTTATTTTGTTTAAATTT
>NZ_JAZNIB010000309.1:0-3220 GCF_045577275.1 Methanobrevibacter sp. | reverse complement strand
ATATTTTTAATATCATTTTTCTTATCCCAATTTCACATAAAGATCATATCAAAATCTTATGAACATTTATCAAAATCTTATCAAATCATGTTGATTTTTCCATTTAAAAATCTTTAGGATTCTAGTACAAATATTAAAACTTTGTAGTTTATAAAAGTTATTTTTTTAAAATTCTTTAATATTATAATAGTGTAATATTTTAAATATTCATCCCTATTTCAAAACTTAAATATCCGAGGTTGATTTTAAAAATTAAGTCTGTAATAATCAATTATTTGATAAAATATATAAATATATGCTTTTTTTAATTATAATAATTGATAATAATCTTAATTTATTAATTTTAGGCAAATATAACAATTTTAATCCAAAATAAGTAAAATATAATTGTTTTAAAAAATTAATATGAAAGAATAATTGAAATAATTATATAAAAAATTAGCAAAAAAGATAATCACTCACAAATAGTGAAAAAGTTTTGGTCCAGGTTTTGCGAGCCGAAGGCTCGGAAAAGCTGGGGGTTAGTAAGCATTCTTACTTCTTCTGAAAACTGTTCTGAACATAATCTGTATATCTAAAACAAGACTCCAGTTTTCTACATAACGAATGTCATATTCTATACGTTTTTTAATTGAAGTGTTACCTCTGTAACCATTGACTTGAGCAAGTCCTGTAAGCCCTGGCCTTACTTGGTGCTTAACCATATATTTTGGAATTTCCTTCTTGAATTTCTCAACAAAATATGGCCTTTCCGGTCTAGGACCGACTACACTCATCTCCCTTTTCAAGACATTGAAAAACTGTGGCAACTCGTCAATGCTCATCCTTCTGATGAATGAGCCTACCCTTGTTTTTCTTGGGTCATCTTCAGTTGTCCATTGGGATTTCTCTTCACTCTCATCCTGAACCTTCATGCTTCTGAATTTATACATCATGAATGGCTTTCCATTATAACCAATTCTTTCCTGCTTGAAGATAATTGGACCTGGAGATTCAATTTTAATTGCAATAGCTGTTATAAGCATGATTGGAGAGGTAATGATGATTGCAACAATAGCTACAAAATAGTCTTCAATGATCTTTTTGAACTTATTGAATGCATCATCCAAAGGAACATAACGTATATTGATGATTGGAAGGTCATCCAACATGTCAACGGAAGGTCTTGCTGGAAGATACTTATAATAATCAGGAATGATTTCCGCCTTGATTCCCTCTTCTTCACATGCATCCACGATTTCATTCAAATGGTAATAATACTTTAACGGAATAGCTATGACAACCCTATCAAACTTATGGGTTTTCAATACATCAGGCAAATCCTTGAAGGTACCGATGAACTGAATTCCTTCAAATGTCTTTCCTAAATGCTCCCTTCTTCCTAAAAATCCTGCAATGTTATATCCTAAATAGGTTCTGGACTTAATTTTCTTAGCAAAGGTGAATGCCAACTCGTTATCTCCAATAATGAGCATGTGCTTTAGATTATGATTGTTGACTCTCATGAATCTTAAGACCAAAACTACAAGAGCCCTTTCGATGATTGCAAAGATCATTCCGAATAGGCTTAAAAGGAATAGCATTATCCTTGAGAAATCTGGCTGATTGATAACGAAAAGAATAGCTACCAAAATAATGAAGGCCATAATATCTGACTTGATTATGTCCTCTGCACCAGACAATATTGAAGATTTATTCCTGAATGGCTTATATAAGCCGAAAAAGTAGTATAAAAGAAGATACGTAGGAATAATAGCGAAAATTGTAAATAGGAAATAATCGAAAAACGGCAATGATCCTCCTAAAGGACCGAATATGGTGGTTTTAAATCTAACATAATAAGCTAAAACCAATGACAATAGAATTACTAAAATATCTATTATAATCAATATCGCGTTTAAAATTCTTTGATTTTCTCTTATCATTTAACCACTCAAATTATTTTATAGTTTTCAATAAATCCAAATTTAAAGCATAGTTAACAATAATACAATATCTATAACTATTATTTATACAATAATAGATTTAAAACCTATTATTTATAAAATTACCTATTATTTTTTAAAAATAATTAAAAAAAAGAGATGTGAAGTGAAAAAATACAGATGAAAAATTGCAAAATAGTGATGGAGAAGTATGAAAATATAAAATCAAATAGAAAAATAAGTAAAATAAGTAAAATAAGTAAAATAAGAATTTAACAATTAAGACCTGAAAAGATTTTTGACTAAATTGACAATCAACAATAAGGCTATTCCAATATAGACTGCAATGTTTAAGAATATGTTGTATTTTTTGGTATAATGCTTCTTATAGAAAATATACATCGCCCTATAAAATTCATAGATAAGCTTTGGATTTCTTTTCTTAGACTTTTCATCCTCACTGCTTGCACCCTTGTAATGGATTATTTCCGCCTCACCGAAATAAACTACTTTCCATCCGGCTTGCTTTATCCTATAGCACCAATCAATATCTTCACCATACATAAAGAATGTGTCATCCAAAAGGCCGATATCATCGATTGTGGCTTTTCTAACAAGCATGAATGCTCCGACCAAACAGTCTATTTCATAAACTCCATCATCATCCAAGTTATCCAAATTATAATCATCCCTTCCACTGTCTGTTTTAATGTGGAACAATCTGTAAAATGAGTTTACAGGATTTGGAAAACTGCGTTTGCATGCCTTGTCGAGAGATCCGTCAGCAAGTGAGACCTTACAGCCTAATGCTCCAACGTCGGCATGTATGCCTTCAGTGATATAGTCCATACATTTGTCAATTGTTGCCTCTTTAATGAGTGTATCAGAGTTTAAAAGAAGGATATAATCTCCTTCAGCCGGTTCAATAGCTAAGTTATTTGCCTTTGCAAAACCATCATTATGACTGTTAGCTATGACTTTTATAGTCCCTCTTGAAATCTCATCCTTGAAATAATCTTCAAGTTTTTCCAGACTGTCATCAGTTGACTTATTGTCTACAAGAAAGATTTCATAAGTATAATGAGTAGGTTCAGCCAAACAGGAATCAATTGTTTCCTTTGTTAATTTAAATGTATTGTAATTAACAACGATAATTGATAAATCCAAATTTCTCATTTTTACACCTAATTTAAAAGCATGAGCTTATTAAGCTACTATTTAACTAATTATCTCAGTACATATTATTTAAGATAAATTATTTAACTAATTATCTCAGTACATATTATTTAAGATAA
>NZ_JAZNIB010000308.1:0-12092 GCF_045577275.1 Methanobrevibacter sp. | reverse complement strand
CTTATTTTAATCAAATTTTAAATAATCTTACTTAAATAAATAGAAAATAAATATATGTCCTTTATTTAACTTAAAAAACAATTACAAACTATTAAACATATTTGATATAAAAGTGAACCACCATATTATTTTTAAAATGATTATGAAAAAATGATTAAATTAAAAAAATATTCATTTAAAATAAGATTTCAACTAAAATAGCAATTTTAATAAAGAAATATCCAAAAAACAAGCATTTAAAGTTAAATAGGAAAAATAAAGAAATATTTTAAAAAATAGTAAAAAAATTTAAAAAAAATAGAAAAAAATAATTTAAAAAGAATAAAAAATTATGGAAAAATATTAAGTTTTACTCCAATTCATATTTTTCCAAATATCCTATTTCAGAATAGGCAAACCTTGTAGTCTTATATTTATCAGAAAGGATAAATGGTAAACGTACTAGGAAAATGATTAAAAATGCTACAAAAGCCAATCCCCATAAGTCTGACATAACAAATGATTTTGAATATATCAGCCAATAAATACCATAGATTGCTGCTTCAAGCAACAAACACCATGCGGTTACTAGCCCCGGAGAATATAATGTCTTTTTGCCTTTGGATCTGTAGTGCCTGTATGTTATTACACTAAACAATGTATGTACAAATGTTTCACCGACACCAAAGAAGATTATGAATATCACTCCTTTGTTTCCAAGCATTGGTGTGAAAAATGTCAATGCAATAAACAATATTTCTGCTCCAAAATTTGTAACCATATCTGTCAGTTTATTTTCAGGATATGCAAGAGGGTTATCTGACTTTTGGATTAGCTTGTTCATCATGAAATGAAAACCATTTGGCCAAGTAAGCTCTTCAAATACATGCAATGGTAAAAATACTGCAAGCAAGCACATCAACTTTTGAGGAACATCCCATACGCCCCAATTTATTATTAAAACATTGAGCATCACTATTCCTAAGAAATATGTAGCGTGTAACCATGGTTGACCACACCATTTGTCCAGTAGTGTATTTGTCATAAGTTCACCTTCAGATTATTAATAGAAAAATTATTTTTCAGGTTTATAAAAACCATAAGCTGATTGGTCTGTGAGAGGATATCCCTCTTTTTTACCAAGATTCCAGTATACTGGAGAACGGTAACAGAACCAAAAAATTACAGCAAACCATAAAAATGCAAATACATAGTCATACCATACATAAAGGCTTGCATTATAAATATTCAAGAAATAATAGCATGCAATTGGAGTAAGTCCAAAAATTGCTGTAATGGCTCCGGGATTATATAATGTTCTTTCTTTTACATTAAATGTTATCAAGTGCATAATCAATTCCGCAACTGATAAGAGTATTGCTGCTAAAGTCAAGAATTTGATATTCAAGAAGAAAGCAGGCAAAATGTATAATAATGTTCCAGCTATCCAATTTCCAAACATGGAACTTAAATTATTGCAGTTCCATTTTGTGGAATCTGTTTCATCACTTCTCATCATCACCTTCATTCCCAAATATGGAAATCCACCAGGCCAACCGAATTCTTCAAAAAAGTGTAAGAACAATACTGCTGCAGACAATAAAAGGACTTTCTGCAGTGAGTCAGTGACAAATAAAGCAACAATTACAAAAATTGCACCAGCAATATAAACAGAAATATTATGCCAATTATTTACTATTCCCTTCATTGATATCTCCTTTATAAAATTTACTAAAAAAATAGATTTTATCTCAAATAATAAAAATAAAAAAGTAAGTATTGCCCAGTTTGTATTACTCAAAAACTGGAAAAAAGTTTTGGTCCAGGTTTTGAGCTTTAGCTCAAAAGCTGGGAAAAAGTTTTGGTCCAGGTTTTGCGCTCCGAAGGAGCGGAAAAGCTGGGCTACATCATAGGAGGCATTCCACCAGGCATACCGCCCATACCAGGTGCAGGAGGCATACCACTATGATCTAAGTTTTCATCTGGGTCGACTTTTTGAAGTGCACCCGCTGCTGCTACCAAATCGTCAATACGCAAGATCATTTCACAAGCTTCTTGAGCTGCTTGAATAGCTTGCTTTTTGACTCTTTGAGGTTCAACAACACCAGCTTCTTTCATATCAACTACTTTACCTTCAAATACATCCAATCCCATATTGATGTTATCTTCATGAGCTGCTCTAAGTTCTACAAGCAAGTCAATGGTGTTTAAACCAGCGTTTTCAGATAAGGTTTTTGGTACGATTTCCAAAGCGTCTGCAAATGCATTTACAGCCACTTGTTCTCTTCCGCTGATAGTATTAGCATAAACTTTCAATTGTCTTGCTATTTCAATCTCAGGAGCTCCTCCACCGTATACGACTTTTCCATCTTCTACAGTGGCTGCTACTACACCTAATGCATCTTCCATAGCTCTTTCAATTTCAGATGAAACATGTCTTGTACTTCCACGGATTAAAATGGAACTTGCTTTAGGGTCTTCGCATTCTTCAATGAAGGTAATGATTTGGTCGAACACCTTTTCTTGGTGTATGTAACCTGCCTTACCTAATGTATCAGGAGTCAAGTCTTCAATATTGGTGATGAGTTCTGCACCGGTAGCTTTCATGATTCTCTTTACGTCAGTGTTTTTAACTCTTTTGAATGCCATGATTCCAGCTTTGGATAAGTGATGTTGAACTACATCATCAATACCTTTTTGACAGAACAATACGTTACAGCCGGAATCGATAATCTTATCAGCGATTTCCTTTAAGGTTTCCTGTTCACTGTCAAGGAAAGCCTGCATTTGCAAAGGATCAGTGAAGTCAACTTTAGCATTTTCCAAATCTTTCAATTCTAAAGGATATTTCATTAAAGCGATTTTAGCATCACGCATTTCTTCAGGCATGCTTTCATTAGCTCTACCTTGGTCAATGTAGATACCGTCAACAATCAAGGAGTCTTCTACACTTCCACCATTGATTCTGTGAATCTTAATGAGAGTTTTGTCTAATTTTTCTCCTTCTTCAACTTTGAGTGCAGCTTGAACAAGCAATTCTGCCAATTCGTCTTTAGCATAATCGGAACCTTTACCGGTCATTGCAGTTTTTGCAATTCCAAATAATGTGTCCTTATCTCTTGCATCGGTAGAGATGCTGTATAAGATGTCCATTGCTTTTGCAACTGCTAATCTGTAACCCATTAAAATGGTTGGGATTGCAATTCCATCTTCATATAATTCCATTGCTTTCTTAAGCAATTCACCAGCAATGATTACAACAGTGGTGGTTCCATCTCCAACAACATTTTCCTGTTTTCTTGCAATCTCCACAAGCATTTTAGCAGCAGGGTGTGCAATATCCATTTCCTGTAAGATAGTTGCTCCATCGTTGGTAACAACCACATCACCCATTTTCTTATCCACTAACATCTTGTCCATTCCTTTTGGACCAAGAGTGGTTCTAACAATGCTTGCTAATAGTTGGCTTGCAAAAATATTCATTCTTAAAGCTTGATTTCCTTGAAATCTTTCAGTATCATCACGTAAAATATACATAGGTTGATTAATTTGTGCCATAATAATCTCCTTAATTTTAATCAATGTTATTTTTAAATTAGATAATTTATTGTAATTATAAGAATTAATTTTAAGAATTCATAATAAAAATTAAATATATTTAACTAATATTAAATTATCCATATAGTTATAGATAGGTTTGCCTTACTATAAAAAAGTTTTGTTTATAATAGATAATAATAAGAAATTTAAAAAAAGTGAAAATAAAAAAAGTAATGAAATAAAAGATTTTTTAATTGTCCCATTTGCTCAAATACCATTTTTCGTTAATCTTTTCCATTGTCTGTTCGCTATGCAATGTCCAGGTTCCTTTCATTCCATAAACCTTTGCATCAAGAGTCACATCTGCCTTCAATAAAGCCTTATCCTTTTCTTTTATTGTTATAATTGGATTGTTTATGATGGATTTATAGTAATTAAGTGTTCCATCCATTATCTCACCAATATACTCATCCTTTGTCTGAGTCTTTCCAGACATATGGGTAAGAGTGTAATTGTCTTCCAAAAGTTCATTCAGCTTTTCTAAATCCTTTTCAATCATTGCATATTGAAACTCTATAAACCTTTCCAATACTTCTTCCTGATCATCATTTAGATTTCCTTTATTGACTACAGACACACTCATAATAACAAGACCTATTCTGGGAATTTATCCTTATCCAATGTCTTTACAACCTTTGCAGGAATTCCTACCACAACTGCATAGTCAGGAACATCCTTTGTAACGATTGCACCTGCTCCTACAATTGCATATTTTCCAACATTGACTCCTGGCAAGATTGATGCTCCAGCACCAATCCATGCTCCTTTTTTGATGATGATCTCTTCACAAGTTAACACTTGCCTTTCGTATTCGTCATGATTATTTGATAATAACTGTACGTTTCCGGCAATCATTACATCATCTTCTATAGTGATCCCACCTCTTGCCATAGCCAAGCAATTGCTGTTGATGAAAACGTTGTTTCCAAGCTTTATATTATTGAATGCTGCACCTGCAAATGGTGTTGTGATAGTGCTGTTTTCACCAATGTTGCCATCTAACAATTCATTGAGGATTGAAGCATATTCCTCAGTCATAGGCTCAGTGTGATTGAATTTAAACAATAATTTTGATTGCTTGATTGACAATTCCAATTCATCTTGTGTAATTTGATCTAAATCAATTCTTTCCATTTTCTCAAAACTCCTCTATTGTTTGCTCTTTTATAATTATCAAACTCATTTTTTTATTTTGTTACTTCAGGAAGTTCAATTCCTTCCTTAATGCTTAATTCCTTTATTTTTAAGAACCATGCCATATTTCTTGCCAAAACAGTCATTGTTCTTAATCCTTCAATGTCCTGAAGCGCTTCATCTGCATTGTTTCCATAAATCACATTCCAATAGTTTGAGCTTATTATCGGCATCTCACCCCATGTGAAAAACCTGTTTATGGTATCTATTGCAGTCATTGTACCTGCTCTTCTTGCACTGGCTACAGCAGCTGCAGGCTTCAATCTGAATATTCTTTTTCCACCAAAAAAGGATGAGAAAAATACTCTTGTCATGAAATTTGTTAGTGTTGGATTTACATTCCCGTAATAGACTGGCCCTCCAAATATGAATCCATCAAATTCTTCAGCCTTCTCAACAAAGCTATTGACTTCATCATCAAATACGCATTTTCCAAGTTCACTGCATTTCCTGCAATCAATGCAACCTCTAATGTCCTTATGACCTATCTGATAGATTTCTGAATCAATCTCTTCCTCTCTTAAAGTGTCTTGAATTTGCTTTAGTGCAGTATATGTGGAACCTTTCTTGTTTGGACTTCCATTTACTAACATAACTTTCATATTGACCATCCTTTATGCTTGATAAAAACTTATATGTATAAATTATTATATATAGTTAACTGTTAACAAAGGTTAACTATTTATATGAAGTGGTATAAAATTATATTTAGATATTATGAAAATTAATGAAAATCCGGAAAACATGTTCTTGTATCATTATGTGGAGGAACTGATATCAGACTATGGTTCATATTATGATGTCAATCTGGAAAATCCTGATTTAACTATAAAAGAATATTCCGTTCTTTTAAGAATAAGATTTACCGGAAGATCCACCCAACATGATTTGGTTGAATTATTCAAGGTAAGTGGAGCATATATGGCAAAGCTATTGAAGAAATTCGAGGATGAAGAGTATATCATCAGAATAGAAAATCCGGAAAACAGGCGAAAAAAGATTGTTGAACTAACTGAAAAAGGAGTTGAAAAGACAGACAAACTAATCAAGGTAATTGATGAATGGGAAAAGGAAGTCACTTCTGACTTAACAGAAGATGAAAAAATAATTCTCAAAAAGTTATTATCAAAAATTGTATGGAGATAATAATATGGAATTTAATTTAAATGAAGACAAGGAAGTTGTTGTATTGCTTGGTGCTGGAAGCATGGGTACAGCAATAATCAAGAGAATAAGCACAAATAGAATCATATTTCTTGGAGATATAAGTGAAGAGAACCTTAAGGCAAGAGCTCAAGAGCTTAGATATAATGGGTATATTGTTGAAACTCAAATCGTAGATGCATTAGATGAAGAATCCGTAGAGGAATTCGCTAAAAAAGCTAGCGAACTTGGAAAAATCAAATATTTCATTGACACTGCAGGGGCATCTCCAAATCAAGCAAGCCCAGAACATATCATAAACCTGGATTTGGTTGCAACATCTGTTGCTATAGATATTTTTGCTAAATATATCTCTAAAGGAGGAGCAGGACTCATTATATCAAGCCAAACTGGTTACATGATGGATTTGCCATCTGAAATAGAACAGCAAATTGCATTAACCCCTACCAATGAGTTAAAGGATTTGGATTTCATTAAAAATGACGCAATGGCTAATTCTGGAGTTGCATATGTTGTTGCAAAAAGAGCAAACCATTTAAGAGTGAGAACTGCAGCTGCAACTACTTGGGCAGATAAGGGAGCAAGAATAAATTCAATTTCCCCTGGAATCATTGTAACCCCACTTGCTTATGATGAATTTGAAGCTGCAGGAGAAGGCTATCAGGAAATGATCAATTCATCCGCTGCAAGAAGAGTTGGAACATCCGAAGAAATAGCAAGAGCTGCAGAATTCTTACTTAATGATGATTCCTCATTCATTACAGGAATAGACTTATTGGTTGATGGTGGAGTTATAGCATCAATAGCTAGTGGAAGATACTCATTAGAATTGCAATAAGCAATCATTATAAATAGATTTATTAATATTTTTTTTAGAAAGATTATTGTGGAATTAAAAGATTAAAAGGAGATAACATTATGTCAAGCATTGTAATTTATTTTTCAAGAAGCGGTGAAAACTACTTTGGAGGAGTATTAAAAAACATTGAAAAAGGAAACACAGAAGTGATTGCAGAATATATTCAGGAATTGGATAATGCAGACCTATTCAAAGTTGAACCTGCAGTTGAATATCCTGCTGATTATATGGAATGCATTGATGTTGCTAAAAAGGAACAACAAGCTGATGCAAGACCTGAAATAAAAGAAACATTAGATAGCATTGATGCATATGATACAGTATACATCGGTTTTCCAAACTGGTGGGGAACATTGCCAATGCCTATGTTTACCCAATTGGAACAATTGGATTTTACCGAAAAAACAGTTAAGCCTTTTGTCACCCATGAAGGATCCGGTTTCGGTTCATCACAAAAAGACTTGAAGAAATTGTGTGAAGGAGCCCAAATCAAAAATGGATTATCAATTCCTGGTGCTAATGTATATGATGCAAAAGACCTTGTAAAAAGATGGATTAATGAATAATTAATCTTTTCTTACTTTTTTTACTTTTTTATTTTTATTTATTTTAATAAACTTTTTTTACTTTTTTATTTTAATTAGTATGATTTTTTTACTCTCAATTTTTCCATTTTTTTTAACTCTTTTTTAAAAAAAATAATGCCCTTTTGAAATTATTTTTCCAAAACAGCAATATAGTCCATTCTGCTTCTTATAAATGGAATCCAAGTAAATAGCTTAGTGATTGGCTTATATACATTCATTCCATCAAATAGATTTACATCCTTTATCCATTTGAAGTTGGAATTCAATTTCAGAAGCTCATGCCCTTTTTGAAGTCCCCAAATGAACTGGGCATCCATTTCTTCAACTGATTTCTCCTTAACATTCTTTACAGAAACAGGAGGCATAATTTCAGTGAATACTGTACATGATTTGAAATTCTCATCAATGATATCAAGAATCCTTTTGTTGTCCTCTTCAGCAAGATACATTGTCAAACCTTCAATTATGAACAGTACATCACCACTTGCATCTATTTCATTGGCCCATGAGGAATCCATTGCAGAGTATGCCAATGTCTTTACCCTATTGCTATCCTTAATATAGTTCAATCTGAACTTGGCTGAATTTTCCAAATCGACATTATACCATTTGATTATGCCGTTATCCAATCGATTGAAGAGAGTGTCCATTCCTGAAGCAATATTCACTATTATGCATTCTGGATGTGAGCGGATATACTTAGAAACCATATCATCCAATACGATGGTTCTTGAAATCACTCCCCATTGCATCTGATGATCCTTATCTGCTAAGGAAAAGTCATAATCAATTTCAGAAATTACATCTATTGCCTTAAAGTCAAAAAATTTATGATTTTTCTGTTGGGAATGCTTTGCTTTAGTGTATAAAGTCAAAAGCATGGTTTTTTCTACACCTTCTAAATTCATGGTATACCTCAATTTTTTAATTCATTAATTAATTAATTAATTGTTTATTTTGATAGTATATAAAGTTTAGGTATACCTAAAATATAATGTAGATATAAAAATTAAGATATTAAGATTTTAAGAAAAATTATTTTATTTGAATGAGAAAAAAGTTAAAAAAATGGTTTAAAATAAAGATAATATGAAAAATGGAAAAAAATCAATTCAATTTATTTCCACAGAACGTACAAAAGTTATTTCCCTTTTTCACCTTAGAACCACAGGAAGAGCATATTGATTCACTTTCCAATCTGTTTCCACAGTTCATGCAGAAGGAATCCTCTTTCTTAACCCTTGCACCACATGATGGACATTTAAGCTCTTCCAAGTTAAATCCACAGGACATGCAGAATTTAGCATTAGAATCTACTTGCCTATTGCAATTAGGGCAAGTCTTATAGTCATTCGGAACTATGAATCCCGTGCTTATATTACCTGAATTGCCTCTTGATTTGACGCCGGTTAAGGCTGAAGCTTGAGGTACCGCTTCCATATTTGTTTGAGCAATGATATCTCCCAAACTAATGGTGGAATCTTTATTATCATCTCCAAGATCTTGAGGTATCTGAGTTCCATTTGTTTCAACATATGGATTGTATTCATCCTTTGGTTTAGGTGTTTCAGATAGGATGGGTCTGCTATAGAAATCATCGGTGTTGATGATCTCCTCTTCAGTTTCAATCATCACGGCAATTCTTTTGTCATCTGCAGGATGTGTTGAAAAGAAATCAAATCCTCTTGCGTTGGATCCTGTAAACTCCATCCAAAATTTGGGAACGTGACTAATGTCATATCCTGCCAAATGGGCTATCAACATCCCCAATTTATCAGCTTCGTATTCTTGATCCCTTCCCCAAGGCTGCATCAGGAAATATTCGGAACCTACATTCACAACATTTGTCGCGGCTCTGGCCATGCTTCCAATTTCGCCCATTCCGAAAAGATCCAATGCAAAACTACCTAACCAAGCTGCTGAAGCAAGCCCTTCCTTGGTCTGACGGGCACTTATCTTTGTTCTGCTATGGTCAAGCAATGCATGAGCCATCTCATGAGCTAAAATAAATGCTAACCTCTCTTCTGTATTTGCAACTGATAGAATTCCAGAGTAAACTGTAATCTTTCCACCTGCATGACAGGTGGCATTGATGCAGTCATTTGCAATTAAGTGAACTTCCCATTCATAGTAGCCGTCAACATAATCATATCTGCCAATCTTATATAGGAATTCCTCAACGGTGCGGATTAGCTTTGTTGCAATTTGAATAGTCAGTTGACCTTGCGGACTTTCATCCAATATCTGATATTTGCTCAGTTCCTGATAATAATAGCCAAATATTTCCTTTAGGAACTTGTCATCATCCACCGTATCGTAATGCTCTTTACCTGTAAACGGATTTATCGGACTGCGGTCATCTTTTTTAATCATGACACCCCCATAAATTAAATTTTTTTAAAAAAACCTTCGCAACATTTGAAATAAACAGCAATGAAAAAAAGAAAAGAAGAGATTAATCTTCAAATTCAACTGATTTTGCCATTTCCTTTAATATGTCCAAGTCTACCTTTGAGCTTGATACCTCCACCGCCTTATTGTCTGAAAATACATAAACGCTATTTTCACCATAAACAGTTTCAGCGATAGTGAGGTTACCTTCTTCAGTTAAATTGCCATCATTAAGACCGATCATTTCGGAAATATGTTCCTTAACTGCATCCATATCATCAGATTCCACATAGTTTACTGCAATATCCTTATTATAATCTTTAAATGAAACTGTGGAATATGATTCGTTTCCCTCTTCATTAATTTTTTCAAATTCTGATTTTTTAGGAATGTCCAGTTTAAATAGATTATCAAAGGCATCAGATTCAGTGAATAACTTATCACTGTCTTCATCAACAGTTTCATTAGATTTTAATTGTGCGCTTTCAGCAATTGCTTTCGCTTCATTCAAATCCTTATCTTTAATGACATATAATTCATCAACAGAATACTTGGCAACAATATAATCATTACCTGCTTGATAAACTTTTAAGCCATCCTCGTCTTCGATAAGGTCATAATTGCCGAAATAGGTTTTTGAAAAATCTTCAAAGTCTGTTACCCTTGCCTCTTTAAACTCATCTCCATAGAAGTGAGAGATTGACACGCCATTTCCATTACTGGAACCAGGGTATGGGGCATTGAACCAATGCCAATTATCTCCAGGCACATTCAAAGTATAATCTCCAAAATCATAAGGTTTCAATTCCTCAGCAGACACTGATGAAATCAACATCCCAAATACCATTATCATCAATAAAATTCCAAAGATCCTTTTCATTTCATTCTCTCCTAAAAATAATTAAAAAATTATTCTTTTTTAAAAAAGATAATTTTTTTAGAAATTTATTTTAATCATTTTAAAAAAGATAATTTTAGTTTAAGAAATTAGTTTTAATCTTTTAAATATCCTCTAGAAATTTAAGGAAATCTCATCAGGAACATTTACTCCATTGTTGATTGCTTCTGCTGATTTATAAGCGTCATATAATCCATAAATCCATATGAGCAAGTATAAAATTGCACCGATTAAAATCACATATAATATAACGGAGACAATAGCTCCAACGACGAGGATGATTCCCTTTTTAGAATGCCCATTATAAAATTGTCCCAAACCTGGGAAAAGGAAAGACAATATCAAAGCGAAAAATGGGCTTTTTTGCTCAGATGCCCCTGCAACCCTGACTCCGCATTTAGGGCAAATTACTGCCTTGACATCAATCTTTGCACCACAGTTGGAACAAAATTTGGTGTTTTGACTTGGAACCGGTTGAATCTCTTCTTTCACTACTGCAGATTTGTCCACCTTTGTTCCACAATTTGGACAGAAATCAGCTGTTTGCTCCAGTTCACCACCACATTCACTGCATTTTATCATCTTATCCCTCTTACATCTGTTCCAAGCACTTAGCCTTTATTTCATCAAATTCCTCTTGGCTTATTACACCCATATCCAAAAGCTCTTTAGCCTCTTTGAGTTTAGCCATAGGGCTAACCTCATTTTGAACCACTTGGGTAGGTTGGGATTTGCCTTGGTTGATAGCTAAGATCTTATCATTCACAAAGTCATAGATCTTATTTACCTCATCCTGATACTTTGGAAGGTAAGTGATCAGATTTTCACTTGTAGGACCCCATTTGCTTGTTGCCATTCCTGGAAGCTCAAATTCGAGCGTACCGTTAACAAGTTCAGTCGCATCCCTTTTTTGAATACTGTTGATTTGATGGAAATATACTTTTTTCACTCCACCGAAACCGCTTTGCCATTTCTTGATTCCGCTTCCTGAGAAATCGAATTCGACATAGTCTTCAAATACAGCCAGGGTTCCTTGCAATCCATTGATGAAATACAATGCACCTTCCGGCTTTTCATAATTTATATGCTCACCATGAGCATAATTATCCATTTTCTTCTTAAAGCCTAAACCTGTTTTTTTGATGTCTCCCAAAATACCTTGGCTTTGTTCTTGCTGAGTTGGTGCTGAACCGTCTAAAGGATTTCCACAACCTGGACAAAATTTAGCCCCATCCTCAACTTCATTTCCACAATTTTGACAAAATGCCATAATATCACCTTTTTAATCAATTGAAAAATCTATAAAAATTAGCATGAATACTAATTTCAAAGAAAAATAGCTAAAAATCATCTATCCCCCTTCACAAAATCGCAAAAAATAAAATATTGAGTGCGTAAAATTAAAATAAAAATGCTAATT
>NZ_JAZNIB010000307.1:0-2443 GCF_045577275.1 Methanobrevibacter sp. | reverse complement strand
GCATCATGCCCATTCATATTGTCTGAAGTTAAAAACACTGTGGTTGCATCCACACTTTCAGCAAATATTGGGGCTAATATGACCAATGATAAAATCAATATTGGAATAATCTTTTTCATAGTTTGAACTCTTAATTGGTTTTTAATAAATTTTTAAATAATTCTAATTTTTGAAGAAATTAAAATACTTCTGGATCTACTTCTAGAACCCATTTGATGGTGTCTAATCTTATATCATTTGTCCAAATCATTCCATGGACTCTAGCTTTTAATTCAGCATTGTTCGCTTCAGATGCTTCCACATATTTTGCTTCTAATTCATCAGCTCTTCTTTCGAATTTTTCAAGCAAGTCAAGAGTTTGCTCTTCATTGTTTATTAACAAGCTTGTTAACATAATTGATTGCAATTCGGACCCTGCAAGGATAACCTTTTGTTCATTGCTTAAGTTATCTTCTTCAGCTCTTAATGCTGCAGTTATATCGTTTAATTTCTCTATTTTTTCTTCCATTTCTTCTTTTGTTCTCATTTTATAATCTCCAATAAGTCTTAATAAATTAGTTCATATGTTATTTTATTTTTCCATATCCCAATTAACAGGTTTTTTCTTTCGTCTTCCCCATTTGGTGGATTTCCACATTCCAGTATTTCTGTTGGTCATGCCTTCTCTCAAATCAATTCTATCTTCAGGCATGTTTTTAGGATCAATTTCCTTTTTTTCAGTTAAATTATTTCCGCATTGGCTGCAAAACTTTGCATTTGGGTCAAAGAGTTTTGCTCCACATTTTGGACAAAATTGGTTCATTATTTCACCTTCAATTTTTAAGCTTAATTTTTAAGTTATTATTATTAAACTTTATTTTCAAATTATAATTTAATTATTATTTTAATCGCTTTTATAGATATCTATAAATAATTAGTAAAATAATCTTTAATTATTAAAACTAAAATTTTAAGATAATTTTCTCGATTTAGGTGCATAAAATGGCTGATGATATTATTGACATTGAGGATTACGAAGTAAAGGATACACAAATTGTAGAAACTTCAGATGAAGATGATTACAAAGGGCAATACAATCAAAGGGAATATGATAATCAAGGTGCCACAACAGGATTCTATAAATCATTTTCATTGAATAATACTTCCTTATTGATCATTGGAATGGTTGTCCTTTTATTGGTGGTTATTTTCATAATGACTTTTGATTAATCCATTCAAAATTCAATCATCATATAAAATATAATTTTTACTGATATAATGTTTGATTTAGCTAAATGTTTTGAAAGATTTTCATTTGAGAAAAATGATAAGAACTTCAGGGCTTATAATCTTATAATATTGGTTTTGGCATTATCCCTTTATCTGCTGAACAATCATTTTCTTCATGAAATCAATTGGTTTTTCATGTTTTACTTCAATGATTTTCTAGCTATTGTGGTTTTGTTAAGCTTTTTGAATATTGTCTATCCTTTTAAGCTGACAAATCTTTGGTTAATAATTATTGTAACTGCCTTGGCATCATTTGTATGGGAATATGTTGCCTTATTCATAAAGAAAGGCGCCATATTTGATCCAATGGACATTATTTGCTATTTCGGATCTATGGTCATTTATTTGATTATATTGTACTTTATAGAAGGGAAAATCAACACTTCAATTTAATTCATTATTTGCGTATGTGATATTATGGAAAACAATTCAAATTACTCTCCGGAATACAGATATCTTCTCAATTTTTCATTTTCACAAAAGAGATTAGGTGCAAATGAGAATGCTCCGGATTATTCATCATCTTCAAAATCCTGCATGAGTTCAAATGTGATATCTGAAACATCCCTGGAAGAAGATTATATTTTGCTAAAGAAGAAATCATTGCTTAAACGTAAATCTATGGGTTCTTTGAAGATATTTTTCAGTGAAATAATTGATTTGAAGCTTAACAAGTCCGATTTGTCATCATTATATTCATCTATCGTGATCGTTTATTCAAAAAACGGTTATACTAAACATCTAATTGTCTTAAGCAGCAGCGATGGTTTTGCTGTAAGATGGTTCTATGATGAGTTGGTTGTAAGGCATTCCCTTAAGAAATCCAACTTGGACAAACCGGATATTCTTAAATCAAATGAAGAGAACTTTTTAAATGAAAATGATGACAATTCAAAGGATTCTGATAATTTTGATAATTTTATGAATCAGATGAATGCAGAAATATCTGATAAAAGAAAGAAACAGATTTCTAAGCAAATGAAATTTGACAGATGTTCAAGTGGCGAATATTGATTTTAAACTTTTTTCATATTTTATCCAATTTATCCTTTTATTCTTATTCTAATTTTATTCTAACTTTATTCTATTTTTATTAAATTTTTTCATTATAATCGAACTATTTTTTTCAAATTATTCTCTAATAGATAAGTTAAAATATTTTATTAAATATATA
>NZ_JAZNIB010000306.1:0-5232 GCF_045577275.1 Methanobrevibacter sp. | reverse complement strand
AAAATTTTTTTTTTAAAAAAATTATATTTTTATTGGAATTTTAATAAAATCTTATAAAATTAAAGTTAAAATGACAAATAATTAGTTGTAAAAGTGATTAAAACAATAATATTATTGTTAATGGCTAAAAACTATTTTTTAATTTAGATTATAATTGGTGAACTTATGTGCGGAATAGTAGGTATGGCAGGTAATTTCAGAAAAGAAATGCTCCAATCTGCCCTTGAATCAATAAGTCATAGAGGAGAAGACTACTCTGATATCTTTATTGATGAAGAAAATAAGATTGGATTAGGCCATAATCTATTATCTATTTTTAGTCTTATTGATGAAAACAACCAATTATCCGATAATTTGGAAGAAAACAAGCAGCCAATTATATTAAATGATCTTGTTTTGGTATTCAATGGCGAAATCTATAACTTCAATCATCTTGAATCATTTTTAGAAGAGAATAATGATGATTATAATAAATCTAAAAGTGACAGTCAATTATTGGCTAATTTAATTGATTATTATTATAGATTAACTGTCTCAGAGAATGCTGTCAATTCAAATAATGAAGAATTTTTATTAGAATCAGTCAAATCAGTTCTCCCACAATTGGATGGAGACTATTCATTTGCTGTTTATGATAGAAAATACAAGAATCTATTGATTTCAAGAGATTCCATTGGAGTCAAACCATTATTCTATGGAATAGATAAAGAAAAAGACTTGAATGCTTTCGCATCAGAGAAAAAGGCTCTTTGGAAAGCTGGAATAAGTGATGAAAACATTCATGATTTGCAGCCGGGATCCATATTATACAACTGGAAAACTGTAGATTTTGAGGATAATCTAATCAATTGTATTATCAATACAGATTTTAAGGGAATCAAAAGCAATTTCAATGAATATAAAGATTATTTAGATACAAAAGATGATTATAAAGTCTATAAGGAATTGCTTATTGACGATTTATACTCTGCAGTTGAAAAAAGAGTGGAAAACATATCTGATATTGGTCTAATATTCTCTGGTGGTGTTGATAGTACTATTTTAGCAGTTTTATTAAAGCAAATAGCTGAAAAAAAGAATGCTGAAAATAAGTCTGTACCATTAAATATCAAATTATACTCTGTTGGTGTTGAAAACTCCCAGGACATTAAGTTCAGTGAAGAGATTGCTGAAGACTTAAATCTTCCACTTAAAACTATAATAATTGATGAAAATACAGTTAAAGAGTCAATGAAACCAGTTCTAACTGCCATTGAAGATGATAATGTTATGAAATTAGGAGTTGGAATGACAATATATCTTGCTGCAAAGTCCATGAAAGAGGATAACATTAAGGTTGCATTGTCTGGTCAGGGGGCTGATGAACTCTTTGGCGGTTACAACCGCTATCTAAAGCATTTTGAAGACAACACATTGTTCGATGCCTATTTTGATTTGGATGAAGAGATATATCACGATATAGCAAACATGTATCATGTAAATCTTGAACGTGATGATGCAGTATCAATGGCTAATGGTGTAGAGCTTAGAGTTCCATTTTTGGATAAGGATATAATCAATTTGGCACTTGACATTCCTGCAAAATATAAGATAAAGGATAATGAGGATGTATTGAGAAAGCATATCCTAAGGGATGCAGCAAAATCCATAGGAGTTCCTGACTATATAGCAGACAGGCCTAAGAAAGCAGCCCAATATGGCTCTGGAATCAATAAGATACTTAAAAAGAGAGTATTAAGATCATTTGATATTGAAGAATTTATTGAATCATTAAAGAAACAATAATCACTTTTTTTATTAATTTTAGAAGTTTCCACACTTAAAAGTGGAATTGAAATTTATAAATCGAAATTCTCAATTTATAAAAGTATATTAATATTAATAAACATATATTAAATTAATATAAACTTAATTTATATTCTAAAATATTATAAAATAAGCAAAAAAGCTTTATAATTAAAATATTCTTAATTTAAAAACTTTTTAGGAGAATTATTATGGCAATTGAAAAAGATGCAGAAAAGATCTTAGAAGAATTTTCAAAAACTTTAGATAAAGTTCCAGAATTGGAAGGAACCTATTACATTACTGATAACCTTAACTTAAACCGTGAAGATGAATCTGAACAGAACGATTCCACTAAAATCGTCAGAAATGCAAGAACCGATAAAGACGGTAATGTAGTTGTGAAAAAGGCTGAATGGACTGGATAAATCCATAAGATTTGATATAAAACTTATTCTAATTATTGCAAATAACTAAAGAAGGGATTACTTTATGAGAATGAATTTGATTCTTGAAATATTAGATGTTCCAGGACAATTGGTTTCTATCTTAAATCCAATTGGTGAACTTGGAGCTAATGTAGTGACTATTGTTCATAAAAGAGAAATCAAAGCTGAAGAAGGGAAAGCCGCTATTGAAATAGCGCTTGAAGGTGAAAGAGAAAACTTGCAAGCTGTTATAGACAAATTTAAGGATATGGGGGTGCCTCTTCTTGAAGTGGACGATGCTATCAAGAAAGAAAAGTTAAGTACAATTCTCTACGGTCACATTATTGACAGAGATTTAAGAGACACTGTAGATAAGATCAATGCTGTTGATGGTCTTGTCGTTAGTGATTTGCAATTGAAATTGGATGGTGAACTTAAATCTACTGCACTCATTACCATTGAACTTGATTTAGGTAAAAGAGACATAGCATATAATAAGATAATGGAAATAGCTAAGGAGAAGGACTTCTTGGTTATTGATGAGGTATAGGAGGAGTTTAAATGGATGAATGTAAAGTCATTATAATGGGTTTCGGAGCTGTAGGAAAAGGAGTAGCAAATGCTATTTCATTAAAGAAAGGCATGATTAAAGACAAATTCGGCATCACTTTAAAAGTTGTGGCAGCTGCTGATTCATCTACATCTGCAATCTGTCAAGATGGATTGGATGAAGAATTGCTCCTTAAAACCAAAGAGGAAACCGGTAAATTATCCAATTATCCTGAATATGGAAGCGATAAATCCGGAATTGATGTATTGGACGCAGTTGATTATGATGTCTTAATTGAAGCGACTCCAACCAATATCAAAGATGCAGAACCTGCAAAATCTTTGACATTAAAGGCATTTGCTGATGGAAAGGATGTAGTGACCTCCAATAAAGGACACTTGGCATTATTCTATAAGGAATTGATTGAAGCAAAAGAAGCAGCAGGTGTAGACTTCAAGTTTGAAGCATCTGTTGGTGGAGCAATGCCTATCATCAATTTATGTCAAGAAACTCTTGCAAGCTGTGGAATCAGCTCAATCAAAGGTATCTTAAACGGTACCACAAACTATATTCTATCAAGAATGACCACTGAAGGAATGAGCTATGAAAATACATTGGAAGAAGCTCAACAATTAGGAATTGCTGAAACTGATCCTACACAGGATGTTGAAGGTATAGATGCAGCATGTAAAGTGGTTATTTTAGCTAATTCTGTATTAGGAATCGATGCAACATACAGTGATGTGGAAGTAAGAGGAATATCTGATGTATCTCTTGATGCAATTGAACTTGCTAAAGAGGAAGGATATTACGTTAAGTTAATTGGAGAAGTATCTAAGAAACAATTGAAGGTATCTCCAAGACTTGTTAAGAAAAACAGTCCATATGCAATTGATGGAACCTTAAACTTAGCAAATGTTACCACTGATTTGGCTGATGATATTACTGTAATGGGAAAAGGTGCAGGTTCCTTGGAAACTGCTTCTGCAATGCTTACAGACTTAATCAATATTATTAAGAACAAATAATTATTAAATTGACTATTCAATTTAATTCTTATTTACTTTTTTTATTATTTTTAATCAATTTATGATTATTCTAGTCAATATAAGATAAAAATAAATTAATTGATATATGATTAAAACTAAAAGCGATAAATTTTAAGATTATACAGATAATTATTTGATAACATTGTTAAAAGAATTATAGGGGTTATATAATGAAATATGTAATAGTAATTGAAGATGGAGCCAGCGATTATCCAATAGCGGAAATTGATGGAAAAACTCCACTTAAAATAGCAAATAAACCGGTTTTAGATAGAATAGCTCGTGAAGGAAAAACTGGTTTGATTCAAAATGTGCCTGAGTCATTGCCTCCAGGCTCTGATGTAGCTAATATGAGTATATTCGGTTATGATCCGTTAGATTATTATACCGGTCGTGGACCTCTTGAAGCTGCAAGTATGGGTGTTGAAACAAAAGAAGGAGATGTTGTATTCCGTTGCAATACAATCACTGAAAGAGACGGATTGATGGCAAGTTCCAATGCAGGACACATCTCATCTGAAGAGGCTGCAGAACTTATGGAAGCTTTAAATGATTACTTTAATGACAAATATCCTGATTTTAAAGGAAAATTCTATCCTGGTGTAAGCTACAGACATCTTTTTGTATTTAATGATGTAGAAAATGCAGAGAAATTGGCCAAATTAGATATGGTTCCTCCACACGATTTTGTTGGAGAAACAATAGCAGATAAGCTAGAATTTGATTCCTTTGCAGATGAAGTCAAATCAATAATGTTGGAATCACAAGAGGCTTTAGCAAATCATCCTGTCAATCAAAAAAGAATTGAAGAAGGCAAGGAACCTTGCAATATGGTTTGGTTCTGGGGTCAAGGAACTATGCCTGACATGCCAAAAATGGAAGATGTCTATGGTCTTAAAGGTGCTGTAATTACAGGAGTTGACTTGATTAAAGGTTTAGGTGTATGTTCTGGCTGCACCAATTTAGATGTTCCTGGAGCAACTGCATTCTTTGATACAAACTACAAAGGAAAAGGAGAATATGCAGTGAATGCACTTAAGGACAATGACATTGTATTTGTTCATGTGGAAGCACCAGATGAAGCAGGACACGCTAAAAACCTCGAAGAAAAGGTTAAAGGCATTGAAAATATTGATAAGTTTATTTTTGCTCCTTTAATGGATGCATTAGAAGAGTATGGAGACTTTAAAATAGCAGTACTTCCTGATCATCCAACTCCGATAGATGTTGGTACACATACTAGAGATATGGTGCCTATTGCAATCTATTCATCTAAAGATGAAGCAGATGACGTTTTAGTCTACGATGAAGATAGCGTTAAAGATGGTGCTTTAGGTGAATTAGTTGGATGTAATTTACTTAAGTTATTATTAGAATAATTTTTATTCTAATCTTTTCTTTTTTTTATTTTTTTAATTTT
>NZ_JAZNIB010000305.1:0-2970 GCF_045577275.1 Methanobrevibacter sp. | reverse complement strand
TATGCCACTCTTCCTACATGAGAGAGAAGCGCATGAAGATTTGGTGAAGATACTTGAAAAGTATCCGAACATGTGTGAAAAGGCTTGTGTTCACTGTTTTACAGGAACAAAAGAGGAAGCTCTAAAGTACCTTGAACTAGGCTGCTCCATTGGAGTGACCGGTTGGATCTGTGATGAGAGAAGAGGCCAATCATTGCAGGAAGCTGTTACAGTTATTCCTCCTGAAAAGATGATGATAGAAACCGATGCTCCTTTCCTTATTCCAAGAAACTTCCCAAAAAAGCCTAAATCAAACAAGAACAAACCGGAATATTTGCCGCATATCCTCAATACAATTGCACATTACAAGGATGTGGAGAGCGTTGAGCTTGGCGTGAAGGTAAGTGAAACCACTAGAAAATTCTTCAATATTTAAAATTATAGTCAAATATTCAATTTTAACCAATCAAATCTAAATAACATCAATTTTTATATAATATTAAATAAATAAAATTAAATGTTTAAAATAAATGTTCAAATTTAAATGATTAAAATTAAATGATTAAAATTAAAAAATAATCAGACTAATTTAAAAATAAAAGTAAAAAGGTGAAAATATGGTAGAACCACACAAACATTGTCCTGTATGCGGAACCCCAATACCAATGAAAGAAAGAGTATGCTCTCCTGACTGTCAAAGAGTATTAGAACAACAACAAAAGAACCTCAGAAAAAGCAGATTGATGCTATTTGGTGTAATTGTAATATTTATTCTCGTATGGGCATATTTCATGTTCTTTAAATAAACAATTAATTAATTACATAATTAAATAATTAAAAAGAACTTAATCAAAAATCAATATTGGCTATTAAATATTAATAGCTGATAAAATCTTTATTTTTATTTAAAACTATTTTTAAGTGATAAGATGTTATTATCCTCAACAAGTACCTTAGATAATAAAACAATAATAAAATATCATGGATTGGTTCACGGAGAATCCTTGATTGGGTCCAACATATATAAGGATTTGTTCTCTGGAGTCAGAGACGTTGTAAGAGGAAGAACCACCACTTATGAAGAAGAGCTTCAAGAAGCAAGAGATGACGCGATTAAAGCTATGGAATCAAAAGCGGAAGAATATGGTGCAAATGGAATCATAGGATTGAAGATATCCTACAATAACCTCGGAGGTACCATGGGAAACACCATTTTAGTTAATGTCTATGGAACCGCGGTAACTTTCAAGGACAAAATCCAATAAAACTTTTTTTAAAACCGTAAACTTGTCTATGAGACGAAATCGAAGAGTGAATAAATGCAAACAGAAATTAAAGAAAAGTTAAATAGCCTGCATACCAGAGAGGGGCAGATAAAATTCCTTAAGGAAATAGCTTGTATTGCTTTTGGAACAGTGATAGGTATAGCCACCTATGTTGTTTGTCTATACACTCACTTTGCTATTTTCGGATGGAATTTCGGATTGGTTCTTGCTCCATTATTTGCAGGATATGCTGAAAGTTTTGCTGCTAAAAAGTTTGTTCATGAAAGTACAGGAGCAATCAGTGCATTTATTCTTTTCATAATTACAGTAATCTACGGTTTCATCATTGCAAATCCTACCTTAGGATTCAATGTCATCACTGCAGGAAGTATAGTCATCATACTCCAAGCAGCATTCCCTACTGCAGTAAACTATTTCCTGATAGCAATGGGTTTAGGTATTGTATCTCACATTTCAGGTGTTTTCAAGAAAATCACCATGTTCTTTACAGGCATATATGAAAAAATCTTTAACAAGACTTCAAAACTCAAAGCAAGATATTTCAAAAGACATGCTCATACAAGACATGATTTCTATGATATGGAACTAGAAATGAATGGTTTAGGAGTTCGTCTATTTACTTTGGAATACCCTCCAGAAGGATTAAGAATTATAGAACGGAAAGGAATCTATGAAACAAGACATATCTTTTCATCAGACAGAAAAGAGGAAATCGAATTAGGGCTTCAAGATGTCTTGGAAGAATATGTTCTTATGGATGTAAGGCTTGCAAAAGATAAGGCATTATTGAAATTAATCAAACAGTTAAAAGCAGATGGATGTAATGGCTTATTAAATTTAGATATAATTTATGACACTGTAGGGCCAAGAAAAGGAAAAAACAATAACCAAGTAATCTTAAAAGGAACTGGTGTTGTTTTTGAAGAAAATGATGAAATTTAGAAGTTCATCCCTATTTTTACAAACCCAATAGAATAGCTATTGAATCAAATCCAATCATTTTAATTGCCATATAAATAAGGATTATAGCAAAAATCTGTTTCAATCTCTTTTCAGGCATTTTATAAACTAATTTTGCACCGATTGTAGCCATAGGAACTGAAAACATCACTATGAGAACAAAGTTTATCAAACTGACATAACCTAATGAATAAGGCATCGGATTAACTCCAAGACCTGTATAGATATAAGATATGAGCCCCCCAATAGCTGTAAATGCAATGAATACTGAAGATGTTCCAATAGCTTGAATCAAGCTAAATCCAAAAAGTATGCAAAGAGCAGGAATCAGGAAAACTCCCCCACCAACACCAAGCAAACCAGAAATGATACCTATTGAAAAACCTACAATACCTGCATTCAACAAATTGAATTGAATCAATGATTTTTCCCCATCACTTCTGGAACCGAAGAGCATATCCAATGCCACTACAATCAAGAGACATGCAAATATGATCTGCAAAATTCTTGTAGGCACCATATTAGCTACAAGACCTCCACAGAATCCTCCAATGATACCGAAAACTGCAAGTCTGATTGCAGGTTTGACAATTGACCTGTTCTTCTTTTGATGCTGATAGGCACCAGATGCAGCAGTAGGTATGATAATTGCCAAACTGGTTCCCAAGGACACCATCATGGCAAGTGAAGGGTCAACTCCAACTGATGTGAATAGGAAGAATTGCAAAGGAACCATCAGGAATCC
>NZ_JAZNIB010000304.1:0-3040 GCF_045577275.1 Methanobrevibacter sp. | reverse complement strand
TTCGATTAAGTTGTTGATTGCTAGTATTTCTTTTCTTCCAGAAGATTGAGCTCCACCTTCTTTTTGAAGTGCGATGGTTGCTAATCTTTGAGCTTCGTGTGCAGTTTCTGCTGCTCCTACACCCATACTGATTGTAATTGGGTATCTGTTTCTAATAGATCTTTGAATTCTCATGTGGTCTTCTTCATTAAGACCGTTTGTGACTGCTAGTAAATTATCGAATCTTGTAAAGAACACTAAACCTTTTTTAGCAGCAATTAATCTTTGCACATCTGCAAAAAGTTCTGCTTGTAATATTTGAAGGTCAGATTCTGTACGTGGTCTTGGAGTTACTGTCCAAGGACCATAATTATCGATTTGTATCAAAGTCATTTGTATCATATATTTTCACCTAATAGTAATATATTTAGTTATAACTAAATTAGTATTTAAACTTTAAGCATATTTCACTAATCTTTTTTAAAAATTATTAACAATCCTCGATTTTTTATTATTTTGTATTTGGCTTATTTTACTTAGGATTATTCTAAAACAACTTTCGCTAAATTGATTTTATCTTCAATTGTTTTCATGAATGTATTGCATACAATAACATTTGGAATAATCTTTTCAATATCTTCTTTAAAGTCTGCGTCCTGATTGTCAATAACCAATGTGCTTAAGAATGATTTATAAAGTTCAGCCACTCCTTTTGAAGAGGTTTCATAACCGAATGCATTCATGAACTGTCCAGCAGGGCCACTGAATGCAGACTCTCCAACAAATGGTGAAACTGCAATTACCTCTTTTCCTTTAAGTGCTTCTTCCACACCTTCAAGGGATATGATTGGTCTTATGGAAGTGATTGGATTTGATGGTCCGAAGATAACTTTATCTGCCTTTTCAATTGATTCAATAAGCTTAGGGCTAGGGCTTACATCACCATATTTCACTTCAAGAACTTCACAGTTGCATTGGTATTTGATCAAGAAGTCATGGAACTCGATTTCACCGTGCTCCTTGGTGACAATGCTTATTTCAGATTCTTCATCACTCATTGGGATTATGCTTGCCTTGATGCCAAGTTTGTCCTTTTGCAGTTCCACAATATCTGATAATGTCCAACCTTCTTCGAGAAGAATAGCCTTTTGAAGTTTGGTTGCCCTATCCTTATCTCCTAATCTGAGCAGTTCAGTAGTTCCCAATTCAATTAGCTGTTCTCTAACTATGAATGTGTCACCTTTAATGCCGTACCAGAATTCATCATCGATTATATCTGCAAAGGTGTACATAACAGTGTCAATGTCTGCTGCAATGTATCCTCTTGACATATATAAATTTTCTACGGTATTCACTACGACGGTAATGTCTTCTTCAGGGTAAATTTCCTTAATACCTTGAATTAATTTTGGAGTTCCTGTGCCTCCGGAAAAAACAGTTATCATGATCTCACTCTTTTTATATTTAATTGTGATATGATTTTCAATCTTTTTAATAATTTAATTTTAATTAATAATTAATTTTTTAATATTAATTTTAAATAATTCACTTTAATTCATAACTTTAAAATTCTTCTTTTAATGGACCTCCACATTGAGGGCATGGGGTCTTTTCAGAAATTACTAAAGACATCTCACTGTTGCATTTAGGGCAATTGTTATTTTCCAAAATGTTTCTCCTATCCTTGTAAAATGTCTTTTTAAAGTCAAAAAACAGTATTTTAAATGTTTTATTGTCTACATTCAGATTTTTAGAAATTTCTTTAGTCAATATTTTTTTAATCTCTTCTTGAGTGAAAAGTTCATTGTCTTCTGGAACATAGGTCTTAATCAATTCCTTGCAGTTAGGACAATAGTTTTCATAAAGAAAGCCTGAAATTAAGGATTTTGTCATTTTATCTGAATTTTCCTTATTGTGGCTATCTTCAATAAGTTCTAAATGATCATTGCCATTTTCATCTTTTTCATCTTTTCCATCTTTTTCATAAAAATTTAAAATAGATTCCAAATCATTTAAATTGGTATCTAAATAAAAGATTAGATTCTTATCTAAAAATGAAAAATCGCAATTCTCACATTTGAAATTAATTTCAACCATATTATCTCTCGAGATTTGAAAAGATTTTTATTTTTCATTTTTTAATTTTTATTATTTGATATTTTATTATTTTAATAATTCTAATTATTCTAATTATTTTCTGAATACATCAAATTCCTTAGGTCTGAGCAAAGGTTTTATTCCAGTTTCAGTGTCTCTTAAGTGATCGAATGCAGTAAATCCTCTAATCAATACGATAGGGATTCCTTCATTTGCTTGTCCCATCAATAAGGATGCTGCAGCTGCAAGCTCGTCAGCGGTAGCAACTTCAGTTGTTTCAAGAGGTCTGCCGAACAAGTCCTCTTCACCGACTCTAACCCAAAGCGGATTGATTCCAGAACAACCGATTGCAGTTCCAATTGCACCCACTCTAAATGCTCTTCCTTGTGTATCTGTAATGATTACTGCAAGTTCCTTGCCAGTCTTTTCTTCCAAATATTCTCTTATTTCCTTTGCAGAAAGGTCAGGATTTTCAGGCATTGGAGTTGCGAGTCCTTCTTCAACATTGGATTCATCAATTCCAGAGTTTGCACAAACAAATCCATGTTTGGTTTCGGTTACAATGAAATTAGGTCCAACTGCAACGATTTCATTGGATTCCTGTAGGATTGCTTCAACAATCTTTGGATCCTTTTTGCATTGCTCTGCAATTTTCATTGTTTCTTCGCTTGGTTCAAGTTCATCGATTTTTATGTAGTTTCCTTCAGCTTTTGAAATCAATGTTTCAGCAATAAGAAGGATGTCTCCATTTTCAAGAGCAATATCCTCTTTTTCTAGGTCTTCTTCAATAATCTTAGCTATATTGTCTCCTTTTTTAACTAAAGGAATTTCTTTTAATCCGTTAGTGAAGACAATGAAACCCTTAGGCTTTAATGATTATGTGAAGTTGCAAATCAAATCGAAGGCTGTACTTAGTGACAGCGGTACGATTAGTGAAGAATCTTCCATTCTAGGCTTCAAGGCA
>NZ_JAZNIB010000303.1:0-5792 GCF_045577275.1 Methanobrevibacter sp. | reverse complement strand
ATAGATTATGGATATGATTCAGTGTAGTTTCAACCAATCCCGCATTTCCATCAGCATTTTCATTTTTATTTGCACTGGTGCTTGCTGATGAATTTTTTGTTTCTTTTGAAGTAGTTTTTGTTGTTTTTTTAGTCGTGTTTGTTGTTTTACTGCTTGTTGTATTGGTTTTTGTTGTTTTTTTAGTCGTGTTTGTTGTTTTGCTAGTTGTTGTATTGGGTTTTGTTGTTTTTTTAGTTGTTTTAACACTTGAATTTGAACTGATTTTTGTCTTGTTCTTATTTATCTTGGATTTGATCTTATCCAAATCCAAGTCATCAAGCTTTATTGTATTAGGCAATCTATTGTTTTTATTAAAGAAATCCAAACATTTGCTGTATGAAAGAATTAATTGATTGTATGGGACATTGCCTTTTGATGAAGAGACCCAATTTGGAGCTCTCTTATTTTTTTCAATGAATTTCCTTGTTTTACCCGCCATCTTAACGTACTCTGTCTTATTCAAGGTGCCTTTTACAGATCTGATATTTGTGTTATTGTATTTTTTTACCAAATTCTTCCGGATTTCAATCTTTGAATTGGAGTCATTTTCAACGGCCTTTGTCAGCAAGTATAGATATTCTGTGCTTGAATAGTTCTTATTGCTGATTTTGACTTTAGGAAATTTGCCATTCTTTTCCACATAATTCACAAAGTTTGTTGATGTTTTTGCCAAAGTCTTCTTATTTATTGTAGTTTTAGCCTCTTTGGTTTTATTGGAACTTATTTTTGTTGCATTTGTAGTTTTCTTTGTCACATTTGACACTGCTTTTGTAGTCACATTTGCTTTAACTTTATTTGTAATACTTGAAGCAGTTGCTTTAGTGCCGTTGCTTGAGATTGAACTGGATTTAAGAACTTTGCTACCTGCACTTCCATTTAAATCAGATGCACTCACGCTTTGAGCACTTATGCTGCCTAGGGTGAAAAACAGTATTACCAATAAGGTTAATATAATTATTTTATTTCTAATAGTAACACCTCATTTTTCTTTTTTTCTCCTCCATTCATTTTCATAATCTCTTTAAAAATTCAGCTTTAATAGAACATTTTATTCAAATTGAAAAATTGATTTCAAATTAAAAAATATTAATTAAACTGTTTATTTTTTATTTTAAAGAGTGGTAAATTCTATTTTTGATTTTTTAATTTAAATACATTTCTTAATTGTGTTTTTGTGTAAATTCACTCATTTGTTTAAGAAAAAAAGTTTATATATTTCTCATATTTTAAAATAAATATTATAATGAACTAATAACTTGCATCATGGCTATTAAATTGATTTGATTTTAAAAAATTCATAATTTAATCATAGTAAAATTTATTATATTTGTATAAACAAACTTTATATTGATTTAAGAACAATTTTCAAGATTTGAGAAAATTTAGACAGTAATTAAACATTTGATTAATCAGCAATAGGAACTAAAGCATGTTTAGAGAAAAGAACGTAATCATCAAAAATCCATTGAAAGCAGATATTCGTTTTGGATTGGTTTATCCAAACGTCTACAAAACTGCAATGAGTTCCTTAGGTTATCAAATACTTTATAATTACGTCAATGAAAGGGAGGATAGTTACTGTGAGAGAATAATCTATCCTTCAGTCAGAAGTCTTGAAACAAATAGCCCATTGGCTGATTTTGACATAATCTCTTTTTCCCTGCAATACGAGCAGGACTATTTTAATGCTTTGGAAATCTTAAGGAATGCAGGCATTCCATTAAGAAGGGAGGATAGGACCTCAGATGACCCTTTGATTATTGCAGGAGGGCCTTGTGCAAGTTCAAATCCTTTGCCGTTATCTGATTTTATAGATATCTTCGTTATAGGTGAAGCTGAAGCGGTTTTATATGACTTTTTGGATTTATATTTGGAGTCAGATATCAAGAATAAAAGAGACTTATCCTCTTTTTTAAATCTCCAAGGACTATATATTTCTGAATTTAACAACAATGCAAAAATCATACTTTTAGATGATATGAATGATGCCTATCATTTGACTTATCCTATAGTTACAGAAACTGATGATAAGGACTTCATTCCTGCATTTTCCAATTCCATTCTCTTGAATGTATCAAGAGCCTGTTCAAGAGGCTGCAGATTCTGCATGTCAAGCTATATGTATAGGCCATTAAGGGAAACTAATCTTGATAATCTTCTATCAATTGCAGAAGAGGCAAGATCCAACACTGGATTAAATAAGATATCCTTGATTGGAGCGGCTGTTTCCGACTATTCCAAAATAAACGAATTGACAGAAACCTTAAGAGAAAAAGGGTTCCAAGTCTCCACACCTTCAATGAGAATCGAATCCATCACAAGGGAAACCTTGGTTGCCCTTAAGTCAAGCGGTTTGAAGACATTGACAATCGCTCCTGAATCAATTTATTCCTTAAGAAGAAGGATCAATAAGGACATCAGTGATGAAGATGTTTTCCGAGTGATAAATGATGCTGTTGAATTAGGTTTTAATATTAAATTGTATTTTTTAATCGGTTTGCCCTATGAGACTCAAGATGATATTGATGAACTTGCAAGTCTGATGAAGCAGATTGATTTCATGAAGTATAATATTGATTCAAATTCAGAATCTTCAATTAAATTAAACGACATTTCAATTAAATCAATGTCTAATTCAGCATCGAAAAATGATAGTGCTTTTTCCAGGAAAAAGTCCAAGTCTTCCAAGAAAAAGTCAAAAGTCTCAATCAGTTTCAGTGTCAATCCTGTTATTCCAAAACCGCATACCCCTCTACAGTGGGAAAGCTATGATATGAAAGCAGTCAAATCAAAGATAAGATACCTTAAAAAGAATCTGAAAGGTTTGGACATTAAGTTTGACAGTGCTAAGATGGGTCTTATACAATATGTTCTATCCTGTGGAGATAAGGAGATTGGAGACTTGATAGAAAGGTCTTTGAATGAAAAAATCAGCATTAAGGAATGGGCTCAAAATGCTCCAAATTATGAATTTGGAGATGATTTGCCTTGGGATTCCATTGATGTAAGTGTAAGCAAAGATTTCTTAATCTCTGAATATGAAAAAATTAAAACCAGTGAGCAGACTCCATGGTGTGAAGACGGCCCTTGCTATAATTGCGGGGCTTGTGATTAAAAATATATTAAACATTAAGTCTAATATTATAATAGAAAAAATTTATACAAAATTAATACAAAATTAATACAAAATTTTTTTAAATAATTGATTAAGTTATAACTATTTACTAATTATTTTTAAAGGTGTTATTATGTTAAATCCTGCTAAAAGAGTTGAAACAATAGAATTATCTCTAATTAGAAAGATGTTTGAAGTTACTAATCCTGATGCAGTTAATTTGGGAATCGGTGAACCTGACTTTGATGTTCCTGAAAATATCAAGACTGCAATGAAAGATGCTATTGATGAAGGAATTACCAAATACACTTCAAATAAAGGATTGATTGAGCTTAGAGAAGCAATCGTAGATAAATTGGCTAAAGAAAACAATATCAAAACAGATGCTGAAAATGTTATAGTTACTGCTGGTGCAAGCGAAGCATTATACGACTGTGCACAAGCATTATTCCAAAAGGGAGATAATGTATTGGTTCCAAATCCAGGATTCCTATCCTATTATACCTGTGTCCAATTGGCTGAAGCGAATGTTGTTGAAGTCACCACTCCAATGGAAAATGAATTTAAGATGAAAGTGGAGGATGTTCAGGAAAAGATCGATAAGAATACAAAAGGATTGATCATCAATTCCCCTTCCAATCCAACCGGTGCAGTTATGGATAAGGAGGACATTAAGGGAATTGCAGATTTGGCAACAGACCATGACTTCTATATCATTTCAGATGAAATCTATGAAAAGATTATCTATGGAACCAAAAACCACTCTCCGGCAGAATATTCAGACAATGTGGTTACAATAAATGGATTTTCAAAAACATATGCAATGACTGGCCTTAGGGTCGGATATATGGTTGCTAATGATGATGTGACTGAAAACTTGCTTAAGGTTCACCAATATTGTACCGCAAATGCTCCTTCCGTTTCACAGGCAGGAGCTATTGAAGCGCTTACTGGTCCACAGGATTCAGTCAAGAAAATGGTTGGGGAGTTTTCAAGAAGAAGAGACCTTATTGTTTCAAGCTTAAATGACATGGGCTATGAAACCGTTGACTGTCAAGGTGCATTTTATGTTTTCCCTAAAGTTGAAAGACCTATGGACTTTGTTAAGGCTGCTGCAGAGGCAGGAGTTATTTCAGTTCCAGGTGCTCCATTTGGAAGCATTGGGGAAGGCCATGTAAGAATGTCATATGCAAATTCATATGAAAACATTGAAAGGGCAATGGATATTTTAAGGGATTTGGATTATTAATCCTTTAATTTATATTTTTTTTTAAAAAACCGCAATTTTTCATATACATATCAATATATGTATGTTTATATGGTTTGGATAAAAAATATATATTAATAATTACATAAATAAGTTTAGTAATAATTATTTTAAAATTAGTAATATTTTTTAGCTGATTTCATCCTAAAAAGTATTATTTTTATGATTTTTTGAGGATACTATGAAAATTGAAGAACGTGAGAAGTTAGGAAAGAAGGCTTTTTATATTGCAGTTATAGGAAATGCATTCCTGACTATTTTCAATATTGCAGTTGGGTTAATGTCAGGAAGTTATGCACTTGTATCTGAAGGGGCACACACAATTTCAGACTTGATTACTTCCATCATTGCTTATGTTGGATTTAAAATAGCTAATAAGCCTGCAGATCATGACCATCCATATGGGCATGGGAGGGCTGAAGCTGTTGCGGGTTTGGTGATTGTGGTGTTTTTAGCAATTGTTGCCTATCAGATACTTACTGGAGCCCTTGAGCGCTTATACTATGGAACATATTCAATTCCAGACTCTATGGCAGTTATAATGGCATTAATAGGCATATTCGTTAACTTTGCCATGAGCCAAAGTATTATCAATTTAGGGAAGGCTGCCAATAGTCCAGCTATCGTTGCAGACGGTATGCATCAAAGGGTTGATATCCTATCTTCAATCGCTATTTTAATAGGTATATTTGTAGCTCAATACGGCTATCCTATATTGGATCCAATAATTGCATTTGCCATAGCGCTATTGATTGCAAAAACTGCCTATGAAATTGCTAAAGAGAATCTGGATTCGATTATGGGAAAGGTCCCTTCTGATGAATTAATCAAGGAGATTACAGATGCTTCAAATTCAGTAGACTCAGTTCTTGGAACACACAATGTTAGAGTTAATTTTTTAGGACCCTATGCTACTGTATCACTGCATATTGAACTTCCTCCTGAGATGAATTTGGATGAATCCCATAAGATTGTTCATTTGGTTCAAAATAAGATTGTGGATGATGTTGAGGTCATTAGGGGAGCAACTGTTCATGCATGTCCTTTTGGTTTGGAATATGACCATTCTCAGGAAGTTGATGGAAAAAATATTTTTGATGGAGATTAAATCGCATTTCTCCTTTAATTTTCTTAATATTTTTTTGTGATGATTTTGATAAAGGTCAATTTCAAAACCTATTATTTTTTTATTAATTCTATGTTTAATTTTTTGCGAATTTTTCTAAAAGATTTTGTATAATTTTAAGCTTATTTTTTAGATTTTTTTAAGTTTTTCTAAAATTTTTATAGAAAGCTTTAAAAGCTCTTTATTTTTTAAATAAACTTCAATTAATGGAGTAAACATGATAAAAAGGATTTATTCTATTAGTT
>NZ_JAZNIB010000302.1:0-4956 GCF_045577275.1 Methanobrevibacter sp. | reverse complement strand
ATGTGCTTTATGTCACAAGAATCCAAAAGGAAAGGTTCCCGGATGTAGAGGAATATGAACGCATCAAAGGAGCATACCTGATCAATAAGGATTTGCTTGAAGGCAAGGACCTTATAGTGATGCATCCGCTTCCAAGAGTGGATGAGATTTCATATGATGTTGATGATACAAAGTACAACAAGTATTTTGAACAGGCAGCAAATGCAATACCAGTCAGAATGGCTATTTTAAAAAATGTGATTACTCATAGGTTTGAGTAATTATTTATTACTTTTTTTACTCTTTTTTCTATTTCAAATTAAAACAATACTTCCACCAAAAGCAAACGTTTTATCTTACAATTAGAAACTTTCAAATTATCTATTTCCCTTTCCAAATCATGCAATTTTTTACGATTATTTTTAAATTCCTTTTCTTCTCCGTGAATACACAACATTAAATCTTCCAATCCTATAATTTCTGGATCTGAAGCATATGATAATGAATAAAAATAATCTGGAAAATAAGATTTAACTAAAGGATAAACCTTTTCTAATAGCTCCAACAATCCATTGTGTACTTTAATAAAATCGATTATTTCATCTCGATTAATTAACTTGAAATTGTCTAATATGCAACAACTATCACTCATTTTATCATACATCCACTAAAAGCAAAGGTTTAACCTCAGAATCAGAAACTTCCAAATCTCTTATTTCCCGTTCCAGCATTTGCAATTTCATACTGTCCTCATCATAAATCTCCTCATTGCCATTGATAAACAGCATTAAATGTTCTAGATTGACAATCTCGGGGTCTATTGAATATAATAAACAGTAACTATAGTTAGGAAAATATTTCCTTACTAAAGGAAAAGCTTTTTCTATCAGTTCCAATAGTCCATTATGAGAATTTATAAAATCGATTATCTCATCTTTATTAATCAGCTTGAAATTATTCAATATATTTGCATTATTATCATTCATTTTATCATACATCCAATAAGAGCAAACGTTTAACCTTAGAATTAGAAACATTCAAATCATCTATTTCCCTTTCCAAATCATATAATTTATTTCTATTATATTCATAGTCCTTAATATCTCCATTAATAAATAACATTAAATCTTCAATGCTTACTATCTCTGGATCTGGTGCATACAATAATGAATATGAATAATCTGGAAAATAGGATTTAAGTAAAGGATAAACCTTTTCCAATAGCTCCAACAACCCATTATGACTTTTAATAAAATCAATTATTTCTTCTTTATTAATCAGCTTGAAATTATTCAATACACACCCCTTATTATCATTCAATATGTTCTCTTTAATTGACAAAAAATCACCTTTTTAAAAATTGTTAAAATTTATTATTATCTAATAAAATCTATAAAAAAAGTTATATTTAAAGTTAACTAAATTTAAATCGTGTTTTAACGAAAAATAATCAATATTATATTGATATAGTAAAATTAAAGTGATTTTAACAAATATAGTTTTATATAGTAAACTTTAGTAAAATTGAAAAATTAAAATAAAAAAAAGAAAAATAGTTTGAGTAAATACTCACAAAAAAATTATTTTTGGTCAAGGTTTTTGCGGCCCGAAGGGCCGGAAAAAGCTTGGGCTTAAAGATTATCTATTCATTACTCTTCAAAGACTCAACCATATTGACCTTTTTAATCTTTATTGAAAATGCCAAATTAACAAGAACAGACAATCCAAAGGTAATCAGGAAACTTACAACAAAGTTCCACAAGTAAATGTTGATAGGGAAGCTATAGCTATCACCAACTGATCCCATCATAAATCCTAACAAAAGATAAGCTCCTGGAATAGCTAGAATGAATCCAATAGTTGAAAACCATAGGTTTTGAGTAAGCAAAAGCCTTCTTAGGCTTTTTGAATTGAATCCAAGCACCTTCAATGTGGCCAATTCCCGTTGAATCTCGGTAAATGACAAGAGACCTAAATTATAGAGCACTACAACTGCTAGAAGAATTGCAAAGGTTGTCAGTACAGTAATCATCATATCCATTGCTTCAGTCATTGTATTCCAACCATTTTGGATGTCCTCCCTTGTTGTAATGCTGCTTACGCCTGTATAGTTCTTATTGACATTCTTTTTGGTTAAAATAACATTTGTGCTATAATTGTAATCATCTCCACCTTCCTTATCAAAGGTTTTAGGAGTCATTATCATCCCTTGTCCATATGGAACCGTATAGGTTTCTGTTATCTCAGAGTCAATCCATTTAGGATCCCCTGCAACATGCCATCTTACCTTATCTCCAACTTCAAGACCTAATACTTCAGCCATCTTGTCTGAAATGGCTATTCCCTCAGGGTCAAGGTCTATAAAATTCCTATCCCCATCGGTTACCCTATAGTATTCTGACTTGTTCATCACCGTCAAGGTTCCTGCCTTCTTGTTGCCCTTATACTTCAGTTCTATGGACTCTTCCATCATTCCTTCACCGTCGGTTTCCGCCAATATATGGTCCAACTGTGCATCTGTAATGTTATCCTCTAGGATAAGCTTTGTATTGAAGTTATATATCTGATTGTACTGCCAATCCTCAACATCGTTGATTGAATCGCTCATTCCAAATGCAGACATCACCAACATTGCACATGCGAATACGCCGAATACACTCATGAAGGCTCTGGTCTTATTTCTTTTAGCGTCCCTATAGTTCCATCTTTCATTGAAGCTGAACCTCTCCCAGATCTTTGTCCTTTCGACAAGTCCAGATGCAACCATCTTAGGAGCCTTTGGCCTGATTGTCTCTGCAGGACTTTCATCGCTGATTCCCTTAACTGAAATATAGCTTATCAAGACTGAAGACACCACCATAAGTGCAGCTACAGCAAAGAAGCTGATGTTCCATGAAGGTCCCCAGCTAGGAAGTGAATATGTTGAGGACATAGTCGGATAGAAGAGATATGGTATTGTGAGAGGCCCTATTATAAGTCCTAAAATCGATCCTGCCAATGAAAGTACAAATCCGTATGAGAGATAGTGAAGGATGATTGACTTGTTGGAGTATCCCATTGCCTTAAATGTACCGATCTGCATCCTTTGAGCTGAAATCACCCTTGACATGGTTGTAACCAAAGTCAAAAGTGAGACAAGCACAAAGATTGTTGGGAAAATTACTGAAAACATTGTATGCTGGTCTATTTCCTCCTGCAATGCCTTGACGCCAATGTTGTTGTCACGGTCTACATACTGAACAAAAGCCTTTTGACCTAAGGTCTCCTCCAAGTCATCCTTGAAGTCATTCTCTTTCAAGTCCTCATATGCATCCAAGACAATTGTATTGTATTCAATGTCAAAATCAGCCCCTTTTGATGGTATATAAGCAAATCCCACTTGAGAGAAATCAGGCAGAAGGCTTCCCTCCTGAATGTAATAGACATATTCAGGTGAATACATTATTCCTCTGATTGTCTTGGATACTGTTTTTCCATCGAATTTGAGGGTAATCTTATCTCCAACATCCAAATTACGGCCGTCTGCAAACCTTTTGTCTATCCAGATTCCTTCATTGTCATTTTCATCAAAGTCACGGCCCTTGAATAGATGGAACTTGGATATGTTCTGCTTTCCCTCCACAATATGCAGAGTGATGTCTGGGTCTGAAGAGTAGTTTGCAACCGTATCAACAACCATTTCCCTATGGGCATCCTTGATTTGGTCCATGGCCTTGATCTCCTTAAATAAGTCATTGTCTATATCCTCTCCATAGATCCATCCATCAGCAAGGTTGGTGTCTTCGTAGTAATTGCTTGAAACGTCCATCAGCCCTACAACTTCACCGCTGATTCCTGTAAATGCAAAGACTCCAATAAGAGCCATGAGAAAAATGGATATGAATTGGGCCTTATGATCCTTGAAGTCACGCAGCATCTTCCTAAAAAGCATTTTCATGTTATCACTTTAAAAAATAGACATTTACCATTCGATTGCATTTACATCCATAGGATTTTCATTGATAGTTATCTCTTCGATCTTACCGTTCTTGATTCTAATCAGCTTGTCTGCTGCATCTGCCAGATTTGAGTTGTGGGTTACGATTACAACTGTTGTCTCCTTCTCATGGCACATGTTCTGAAGCAGTGAAAGAATCAGCACTCCAGTGTTTGAATCAAGTGCACCTGTAGGCTCGTCACATAAAAGCATTGCAGGCTGCTTTGCCAAAGCCCTTGCAATTGACACCCTTTGCTGCTCACCACCTGAAAGTTGGGCAGGAAACTGGTCTTCATGACCGCTAAGGCCAACTGATTCAAGCATCTTCTCACCGTCGATTTCCACATCGGTGATGTCCTTCATCAGCTCGATATTTTCCTTTGCAGTCAAGTTAGGGATGAGATTATAGAATTGAAATATGAAGCCTACGCTTTTTGCCCTATACTTTGTAAGCTCATCATCATCATAATCCTCGATATTGTTGCCGTCAACGATGATCTTTCCGCTTGAGGCCTTATCCAATCCTCCAAGAAGATTCAACAATGTAGATTTTCCTGCACCAGAAGGGCCTAAAATAACGACAAACTCCCCCTTGTCGATTGAAAGAGACAAGTTGTCCAAAGCCTTCAGCTCATGTTCTCCGCTTTTGTATATTCTAGATACATTCTCAAATTCTATCATTGTTGTCATTTTCATCCCCTTAGATTAAAAATAATTTGAAAAATAGCTGCTTAATTCAAGCAAGCATAAAAATAATAGTCTTATATTTAATTAATTAAGTAAACTCATAAAAATAATTTATGATAATTAACTAAAATACAATAAAAATAACTCATTTTTATCATTAAATAAAAAACAATCTCAATTAGTATATATGTAATTTAATTATATAAATATTTAGGTAAACCTAAATAATATAGGAACTTACAAATATTATTTCTGAGGAAATATAGCTAAAACTTAATTAATTTAACTAAAAAAAGGTTTTAATAGGATAAATT
>NZ_JAZNIB010000301.1:0-4961 GCF_045577275.1 Methanobrevibacter sp. | reverse complement strand
GATCAAACTTTTGCGAGCGAAGCGAGTAAAAGTTTGGATGAGTATCTAATAATGTTTAGACATGAAGTCTAAAACAGCATCAGATAAAACATCTAAATTAGACAAATACTCTTCATACCATCTGTTTCTAAGCTTGGAGATGATATAAGCTACAGCACCAGATCCAATACCTACAACAGTTGTATCGAATGCTACAATCAAGGATTGGGATAATGTATTTACATCCCCTGAACCGAGTGCAGCAAGCCCTGTTCCTAAAGGAATCAAGGTACCCATAAGACCAAGGGTAGGGCCGATACGGGTAATTATGTCTGTTACTTCAAGAGACTTGTCTGTTAATCCTTCCTCATTTTCAATCAATTTACGAGCAAATGCCTCTCTTGCACTTGGAGTCAAGTTTTCTGTACTTGCTATCTTGTTTAAAAGGGTTTTTTGTGTTTGCGGTAGAGGAGAAGCATTTATTGTAGATTTCAATGAATCTACTGAATCAGCATTTGACATGTCCAAAATCAAATTGGAAACGTCATCAACAGAAACCTTTGTCCTTGAAGTGTATTCATAAATGAGTCCTCCTAAGGAAACCACTACAACCACTACAAAAATTAATAATATAATCACTACTGGAATCAAAAGACTTTGTGCGATTAAATTAAGTCCAGTGGTTAAAAAATCCCCACCGGGAATTGCCATTGCCATTAAATCACCTATAAATAAATTTTAATAAATTTTTAATTTTGAATAATTTTGATAAATTTTAATAATTATTAATATGATAATACTGATTAAAATAATCAAATAAATTTAATTTAAACTATTCTAACCTATTATTTCTTTTTCTAAACAATACGCCTAAACCTAATAATAGTGCTAAAATAACTATTAGAACTATTCCAGATTCTATAGGCATTAAAGTGAGTTCAGTAGATGGATTTTCAAGCACTTTTCCTATTGTTGGAATCAAAAATCCAAATACTATGAATATGAAAGCAAAGATTACCATCATGCTTCCGTAAATAATCGGATAATGAGTCATACGATAATCTTCAATGAAATCTGAGAATCTATAAGCTGCAATGCTTATGATCATCAATAAGATTGCTATGATTATAGCCAAATGAATTGTTGTGACATTCAATGAAATATTGGCAGTATTGAATACAAAGCTTGGAGATAAAGCTGCTGAAGACAATATGAACAATCCATAGGAAACCGGCACAAAATCAAGGAACAGAATTACCTTCAATGCATCAGTATACTCTTCTTGGCTCCATAAATAAAATGTCATGATTCCAAGAACCAATGAAATCAAAGCCATTGCCAAATAGAAATAAAAGTTATTTACTGTTAAGCTGATGACAGTTTCATAAAATGGGCTTAAAGCAATGATAATCAAAGCAATGATGATTGAAAAGAGAGCTGTGATTATAAGATGTTTCCTTAAATCATATTTAAAGAATCTTGACAATAATCCAGTTCCGATTCCAAGCAGCAATACTGCAATTAGGATAATTGCACCAAATAAGCTAACCAACAAATTCATTCTATCACAAAATTTTCAAATTATAAAAATGATATAAGGAAGAAACTACTCTTCCACCATAATCAGATTACCCGTTTTCGAATCTTTATAAACTTTTCCTTGTTCTACATAACCTTCTCCAGACATTTCTGAAGTGTCAGGAGTTTCATTTAATTGTTCACCTTGTGTTACATTAGTGATTTCACTGATTGACTCCATAGCCTGCTGCCTTTGGTCAGGAGACATGTCACTGAATATAACACTTTGCAAGTTCCAGCCGATTACCGCAAAGATCAAAAAACCTAGTGCAAGAACCAACATTGCATCTACAAGGTTTGTTGTACCTGCCATAGGGTCTTCCTCTTGACGTTTTCGGCGTCTAGATTTCTTTCTAACCATATAAAACCTTCTATAATACTGAAAAATTAAATAAATTATTTTAAATTTTTTTAAGAAAAATATTTCTCATAATATAATTTATTAAAATAGATTAATAAGTTTATCTAATATGATTGAAAAAATATAAAGTTTAATTTATAAAAAAAGCATTGAAAGTAAATATTATTAATGAAAGGATTAGATTAATCCTCTAAAACATAATCCAAAATAGATTTGGAGGCATTTGCTTTGAAATCTCCAAATTGGAATTGAGAAAACTCTTCCAATTTTTCCATTTGGAAATCTTCATCTTTAATGGACTCTATCAACTCATCAATATCATAAACTATCTTTCCAGGAACCTTCTGCCTATAATCGAAGTAGAATCCACGTTCATTTTTTAAGTAATCATCAAGATCATAGGCAAACAATAAAATAGGTTTCTTTAAGATTGTATAATCAACCATAATTGAAGAATAATCTGTTATGAAAATATCAGATAGCAACAATAGCTTTTGTTCATCATTAAATCCTGTAAAGTCGATGATATCATACTTATCTCTTAAATCCTTCAAATCAATTGGATGCTCTTCATCGCAATAACTTGCATAATTAGGATGTAGCCTAATGGCTAAAGCATAGTCATCTCCAAGTTCTTCTATGAATTTTTCAATGTCAAAATAATCAAAAACAGCATTGTTTGTAGGATTCTCCCTAAAGCTAGGTGCATAAAGAACAAGCTTTTTACCAACAAGCTGAGGATATTCCTTTTCAAAAGTCTCTCTTAAACCACTGATAAAAGCCTCATTCATGTGTTCTTCACTATAGAAATCATTACGTGGAATACCGAAAGGAAGAACCTTGGATTTGTCTACATGGAAGTTATGGGCATAGATGTCCCTAACGTTTTCACCACTGCAGGATACCAAGTCAATTTTTTCAGAAAAGAGTTCCATGACTTTCTTTTCCTCTGGATTTAAAAGGTCATAGCCGAACTTCTTGAATATTCCTGTACCATGCCATAATTGAATCCATTTCATGCCATTTGTGTTCATAAAGGCAAGTGGGAAGAAATTATCCACTAAAAAAACGTATTTTGATGTTGCAAAGTCACGGATATCACTTAAGGACAGTGAATCCTTGGGAATGAACTTGTATTCATAGTTCTTTCCGTCATTATTTCTATTGTTCAATTCCTTTGCAATATATTCTAAATTACTATCAAATGAGTGGTTCTTGTTTGTTAAAAGAGTGATCTTATTGTTCTTTTGCGGGAATTTCCTAAAGATATTGAATATTCTTGCATAAATCTTATGTTTGGCATACACTCTTACAAGCTCCTTGATTATTGATAATTAATAATTTTTGATAGCAATTAATTGAATTAACTAAAAAAATAATTATATTCTTATGATTAATTCTATTTATCTAATTTAATATACTTTTAGTAAAAACCTATGATTAAACCCCTTAAAACAAATACAATTATAACAAATTAATTACAAATAAATAATAAGTTAAAATTTAATTAAAATTTAATAAAAATTTAAATTCAATTTAAATAAAATTTATTGAAAATGTGAAATGTGATAATATGGATGTGAAAAATAACATTATACTTGCTATGGATTTGATGGACCTTAAAGAGGCTGAAATCGTTTGTGAATCAATCAACGAGTACATTGATACAATTAAGATAGGTTATCCATTGACTCTTGCTGAAGGATTATCCACAATCGGATTCTTTAAGGACAATTTTGATTATAAGGTAATCTGTGACTATAAGGTGGCAGATATTCCTGCAACCAATGAAAAGATAGCTGACCAAACCTTTGATGCTGGTGCAGATGCAATCATCTGTCATGGATTTGTAGGTCCAGACAGTGTAGATGCATGTAAGATATCTGCTGAAGAGCATGGTAAAGAAGTATTCCTATTGACTGAAATGTCTCACCCTGGAGCAATCAAGTTCCTTCAGGCAAATGCTGATGAAATAGCTAGAATGGGTGTTGAAATGGGAATTACAAACTATGTTGCACCATCTACAAGACCTGAAAGGTTATCTGAAATCAGAGATATCGTTGGAAAAGATGCATTCATCATCTCTCCAGGAGTAGGTACTCAAGGAGGAGATCCAAAAGAAACATTAAAATACTCCAATGGATTGATTATCGGAAGATCCATTTACAATGCAGAAGACCCTGAAAAAGCAACTAAAGACATAATTGAATCCATAAAATAAAACTCATACTTAATCTAAAAGATAATTACTTATAAGGTGTAAACTTGTTTAATATTGTATTAGCTCTCTCATATTTCTTATCCGGTTTCTTTATGAAGCTTTCAGACGATTTCTATGATGAAAGATCTTATAAGAGAAATTCCATTTTTCTTGGAATAGTCTGTGGGCTCTTTACAGCTCTCGCATGTTCCATTGATTTGGATGCAGCATGCATTTTCATAGCTATTCTGATAGGAAACATATTAGCTCTAAAGGTAGATGGAATTCATCATATCGCTACAATGGCTTCATTTTTAATAGCATTCATATTGCTTGGATTTCCTGATTTCACATTTTTATCAATTATCACAATAGTCATCTGTATGATTGGAGCCCTTATCGATGAGCTTGGAAACGACAATGAGAAAGTCTATCAAAAAAGCAAGTTCCTTGAGTATTTCTTTGAATATAGATTTGCTTTAAAAGTAGTTATTTTAGTCCTTGTTCTAATCGGATGGTTAAACATTTGGAGCTTTTTCTATTTCTTATGCTTTGAAATAGCCTATGAAATAGCTAGAGCCTTATTTGAAAAATATGTTTATAAAATTGAAAAAATAGCTGAAAAGAAAAAATAAAAAAATTAGATAAAAAATAGATAAAAGAATAGATAAAAAGATTATGATCAAACTTTTTCTAAAGTTTGAATCATTTTATTCTATTAAGAGCATCTGCAACTATCAATGGGAAAATGATAGTAACATCACCAATAACAGTCACCAAATTGGATCCATGCTTTGCCTTGGACCATGATTTTGCCTCTTCAAGAGGAGCACCACTTAAACT
>NZ_JAZNIB010000300.1:0-2267 GCF_045577275.1 Methanobrevibacter sp. | reverse complement strand
TATTAAGAATTCATAAAAAATATTTAAAAATTCTGGAAAACCCATATGATTCTAGTTTTAAAGAATTAACTAGCATTAAATGCCCAAAATGTCATCGTGCTAGAGTTGGGGATTATAGGATAATATTTTATGTTAGCGAGAGAAAAAAGCAAATAGAAATAATTGACATTATTGCTCGTAAGGATAATTACAAACTATTTTCAATTATTTGAATTCATGGTAATAATATGGAACAATATATAAAAATAACAGCCAAAAATGAGGAAGGAGACCTCTTAGGAACTTTCAAGCTTTCCATAGACATCAATTTTTCTACTCGATCCATAAATTCTATTGTAGAAAAGCATACAGAAATCACACTGGACAGCTCAATATACAATATACCTTCAAATTCTACTGTAACATTGTATAATGTTCCTATAGTCTATGAATACGACAACAGGACTCCAATCCAATTCCATAAGAACAGCGAGAGCAATGTCAACCTAATGCTTCTGGAGGAGCATAAGTATAACTTATCCTTCAATGCCAACCATGAATTGGATAAGGAGTATCTTAATCAGTTAGACATATTTCATTCATTGCTAAAATTTACCGATGAAGTCTTGGAGCTCGTTTCAAACACTAACATTGGATTCCTATCCTTCGGATCCTATGTTGGAAAAAGCTATTTGGACATATACAAAGACAAAAAACCTATTTTTAAGATTCCATTTGAAGTCCGTTCAAGAAAGATAGATTATGCAACAGAATATGCTGCCATGATTGGAGACCTGTCCAAGCATGCTCAAGGCCTGCTTTATGAATCTAAATCTCCATTGTTCCAGTCATTCGAGCTAGACAATCTACAGAACAAATCAAGCTATGAAGACTTCATGCTTCTTGAATATTTGTTTAAGGATGAAAATCTTCCATCTACAATAGAATATCTATCAAGAAACTTATATTCCGCACTTACAAGCACAGTTGAAGAAGTGCCTACATCATTTGCATCCAACATTAATCCAAATGACTTAATAGATGTTTTCTCTAATTCTGATAATCTGACAAAGACTGATGATGAGGTGTGGCAGGAACGTACCAAAGGCCATATTCCACTTAAGATCAATGAAACAAAATATATTGATGACATTGATGTTCCTGAGAACAGATTCTACAAGAACTTTTTGGAATCAATTGACAATTTAATCAACGAATTGTTGAAAAAGTCTCACGAAGGATATATCCGTGACCAACTTCTTATCTATAAAGAATCAATAAGTGCTTATCTTTCACAGAGGTACTTTAAAGATATAAGTATGATGGATTATGTTACTTAAAATTCACAGCTTCTTCAAAAAAAAGAGGGGTATCGTGACATCCTCCAATACTATCTTATGTTTGAGATGGGATTCAAGCTTAATTGGAGTGAAGTTACCAATGAGTTTAAGGGTAATGAGAAAAAGCTGTTTGAACTTTATGAATACTGGTGCTATTTTGAGCTTATTGATGTATTGAATCAGATATCCATAAACACTATAGATTTCAGTGACATATTCGATAAAGTGAAGGATGAGGATAAGGATGAATTTTCCATTTCCCTAAAGCATAATCTCTTAAATACATTTTATATCAATGTTGGTGACAGGTCTATAGAAGTGGATTTGACATACAACAGATCTTTTTATAGAACAAGCAACGAATTCAAATCATATTCAGTAACATTAAGGCCGGATTACAGTTTGATTGTTCGTGATGGTGAAAAAGAGCATATACTTCATTTTGATGCCAAGTATAAGCTTTATATTGACAGCGAATCCTTTAAAAATGAAGATATAGTTAAGATGCATGCCTATAAGGATGCAATAGTTGGAACTGTTGGAGCTTATGTTCTCTATCCTGGAGAGAAGAAGAGATTATATTACGAACATTTAGACGATAAGTTGGAGTCTGTAGGTGCATTTCCATTAAGTCCTGGTGAAAACAAGTATAATAGAGACTATTTAAGAGATTTTATCCTTTCTATGATTCATAAATTAATTGAAAATTAATTTTTATTATCATTTTTTCACCAAAAATTCTCATTTTTTATTTTCCCCCAAATCAAATATAACTCATTATATTTTATTTTTTTAAACAAAATCCATTTTTTAAACCCTATTTTTTTATAAAAACTCCTTTTTTTTATTTAAATCCAATTTAAACATGCAAGCAAGCACTTGCATTCGAAAATCTTTATATATGGTCTTGTATATACTTAATAGTAGGTATGATTGAATAAATCGTAC
>NZ_JAZNIB010000299.1:0-9595 GCF_045577275.1 Methanobrevibacter sp. | reverse complement strand
AATCTAAAAATAAAAAATATAAGAATAATTAAAAAAATTTAGATAAGACCAAAATAAAATATTTTGGCCATTTTTGGGCAATCCCAAAAAGATTGAGCATATTCTATTTTAACAAGTAAAATATGAATTGCTTAAATTCTAAATTTTAATTATTCACTTTGAGCTGCTTTTAATTGAGCTTTTGCTAAAGCTTCTGCTTCGTTTTTCTCGATAGTAGATCTAATCATCTTCATTCTTACGAAGTTTTCCCTTTCCATCTCTTCAAGTTTCATATTGATTGACTTGATTGTAGCTTGGAATCTAGGAATCATAATGTGTTCAAGAGAGTTTACTCTACGTTTAGTAGCTTCAATCTCATCAGCTAAAAGATAAATGGTCTTTTCGATTTCTCCTAATTCAATGATATATTTCAAAGCAGTTTCGAATTTTTTAGCTGCTTCGTCTAATTGAATGGAGGTGTCTGAAAAACCGTATCCTCTATCAACTATAGTTCTTGATTCCATTTCCATATCTGCGATAGGTACGGAAACTCCCATAATACTTCTTGAAGAAATATCTACTTTAACAGATTCTTTAACAGATAAAGCTGCTTTTTGAACAGCCAAATCACCCATTGTAATTTGAGCTTCAGTAAGTGCTTCGTATGCTTCGGATAAATTGGTTTCCGCATTTTCCCTTGCACCTTTAACTCTGTCTAAGATATCGAAGAACTCTTTAATCAAAGCGTCCCTTTTTTGTTTTAACAAACTGTGACCTTTAACTGCAAGTTTTTCTCTATCTTTAAGAGCTAATAACTCCATACGGGTTGGGTTAATACCATCAAGTATTTCTTCTGCCATACTATCCTCCTAAAAGATAATATTTTACCTAAAACTTAAATTCGTGACGAATTTAATAAAATATTAATTTTAAATCTAATTAGGCATTAGACTTATTCTGGGTAATATTTTGCAATAAATTCGTCTTTTACTCTTTTAAGTTCGGTCTTAGGTAATATGGTTAATAATTTCCAACCAAGATCTAAAGTTTCAACAATACTTCTGTCTTCATCTTTAGCTTGAGTAATAAACTCATCTTCGAAAGCTTGAGCAAATGCTAAGAAGCTTTGGTCTCTTTCAGTAAGAGCATCTTCCCCTACTACTGCAACTAAGTCTCTTAAGTTACGTCCTTCTGCGTAAGCGGAATAAAGTTGGTCAGATACACCACTGTGGTCATCACGAGTCTTATCGTCACCGATACCACCACTCATCAAACGAGATAAGGATGGAAGTACGTCTACAGGTGGATAAATACCTTTCCTGTGGATATCCCTACTGAGTACGATTTGTCCTTCAGTAATATATCCGGTTAAGTCAGGAATTGGGTGAGTAATATCGTCTTGAGGCATAACTAAGATAGGCATCTGAGTAATTGAACCTTCTTTACCTGCAATACGTCCTGCACGTTCGTAAATACCAGCTAAGTCAGTGTACATGTAACCAGGGTAACCTCTACGACCAGGCACTTCGTCCCTAGCTGCGGAAATTTCCCTTAATGCTTCACAGTAGTTGGATAAGTCAGTAAGAATAACCAATACGTGCATACCAAGTTCGAATGCCATGTATTCAGCAGTGGTCAATGCCATTTTAGGAGTAAGAATCCTTTCAATAGCAGGGTCGTCTGCTAAGTTCATGAATACAGTTACTTTTTCTAATGCACCAGTTCTTTCAAAGTCTCTCATAAAGAAGTTTGCTTCTTCGTGAGTAATACCCATAGCAGCGAAGATTACTGCGAACTCGTCATCAGAACCTACTACTTTAGCTTGTCTTGCAATTTGAGCAGCTAAATCGTTGTGTGGTAAACCAGATCCTGAAAAGATAGGTAATTTTTGACCTCTTACCAAAGTGTTCATTCCATCAATAGTGGAAATACCAGTTTGGATAAACTCTGCAGGGAATTCTCTTGATGCAGGGTTCATTGGGTTACCGTTAATATCTAATTCTTTATCTGGGATGATTTCTGGACCACCGTCAATAGGTTTACCAGTACCGTCGAAGATACGACCCATCATGTCTCTTGATACACCGATTTTAGCAGTTTCACCAGTAAATCTTACTTTGGTGTTAAGGGTGTTTAAGTCAGTAGTACCTTCGAATACTTGAACAACAGCAACATCATCTTTTACTTCTAATACTTGTCCTCTTCTGTGTTCTCCGGTAGGAGCTTCAATTTCTACGATTTCGTTATAAGCTACACCTTCAACACCTTCTACTACCATTAAAGGACCAGAAACTTCAGAAACTGTTGTATATTCTCTTGTTTTAATATCAGCATTCATTTTTATACCTCAGCACATTGTGTTACAACTTTTTCTTGAATTTCTTTTACTCTTGCTTCAAATTCATCTTCTGGGATGTATTTCATTCTAGCAATGTCCTCTTTAACAGTTAAAGCTGCAATTTCTTTTACATCTGCACCACGTTCTACAGCTGCACTTGCTGCTTCGTGGAATTTAAGAATAGTTGCTAACATACCTGCTTGTTTAATTGGAGAACAGTATGTGTCTACATCGTCGTATGCGTTTTGTTGCAAGAAGTCTTCTCTTAACATACGAGTGGTTTCCAATACAACTTGTTCAGAGTCTGGTAATGCATCAGGACCTACTAATTGTACAATCTCTTCAAGTTCTGATTCTTTTTGCAAGAGAACCATAGCTTGATCCCTGTTTGCTCTCCATTCGTCTGAAGCGTTTTCTTGCCACCAATTGGTAATACTTTCTACGTATAAAGAGTAACTTTGTAACCAGTTAATGGAAGGGAAGTGACGTTTATCTGCAAGAGATGCATCTAATGCCCAAAATACTTTACAAATACGTAAGGTGTTCTGAGTAACCGGTTCGGATAAGTCCCCACCAGGAGGTGATACCGCACCTACTACAGTAACGGAAGATTCTTTAGGATCTTGACCAAGAGTGATTACTCTTCCAGCTCTTTCGTAGAACTGTGCAAGTCTGGATGCTAAGTATGCTGGGTAACCTTCTTCCCCAGGCATTTCTTCTAATCTTCCTGAAATCTCCCTCATAGCTTCTGCCCATCTTGAAGTTGAGTCTGCCATGAGAGCTACGTCGTAACCTTGGTCACGGAAGTATTCTGCAATAGTAATACCAGTATATACACATGCTTCACGAGCTGCTACTGGCATGTTAGAAGTGTTTGCAATAAGAACAGTCCTATCCATAATTGGATTTCCAGTTTTAGGGTCAGTAAGGAATGGGAACTCGGTAAGTACTTCAGTCATTTCGTTTCCACGTTCTCCACATCCAATATATACCACAATATCTGCGTCTGCCCATTTAGCTAATTGTTGTTGGGTAACAGTTTTACCTGAACCGAAAGGACCAGGAATAGCTGCTGCACCACCTTTTGCTAAACAGAAGAAAGTGTCTTGTGCTCTTTGACCAGTAATAAGTGGAATATCTGGGTCCAATTTTTCTTTGTATGGACGACCTTTACGTACAGGCCATTTTTGTAACATTTGGATTTCTTCAATTCCATCATCAGTTTCTACTTCTGCAATAGTTTCAAGTACTGTGTATTCTGCTTTAGCAGCAATTGATTTGATTGTACCTTCAATCATTGGTGGAACCATAATTTTTTGTAATACTGCAGATGTTTCTTGTACTTGTCCAAGTACATCTCCACCAACAACTTTGTCCCCTACTTTAGCGATAGGTTCAAAAGTCCATTTTTTCTCTTTGTCAATAGAGTCTACATCAATACCTCTAGCAATGTAATCACCAGAAATACCTTTGATGACTTCTAAAGGTCTTTGAATTCCATCAAAAATGGAACCCATTACACCAGGTCCAAGTTCTACAGATAATGGACCTCCAGTACTTTCTACTTTTTCACCAGGTTTTACCCCAGCAGTTTCTTCATAAACCTGAATGGTAGCGGTGTCGCCTTCAAGCTCAATAATCTCACCGATAAGCTTAGCTTCACCTACTCTTACCACTTCATACATTTGAGTTCCTCTCATCCCATCTGCGACGATAACAGGACCTGCAATTTTAATAATATTTCCTTCATTAATCATTTAACCATCTCTACCCCGATAACTCTCTTAATAAGAGCTGCCATTTGATCAGCACCGCCTTCAGATGAACCAGATTTGTCTGGTATCTCAATAACCATTGGTAACACATCAGAACCAAGACGTTTATTAATATGTTCTCTTATGTTATCAGCTATCTTTTGTGTAATTATAATAATTGAAATTTCATCGTTCAATAACTCATCAAGAGCATTTTTAGCTTCTTCATCATTATTTACAATAATACCTTTTTTAACTCCACCAAGTTTAAAACCAGTGACGGTATCGATATCTCCTATAATAGCGACATCACTCATACTAACATCTCCCTAATTTTAGATATTGGGAAGTCTTCTTCTCTTTTAGCTCTTGCAATGACTTTCAAGTTTCTGACTTCAACTTCTTTTTGAGACAAGAATCCTATTATAGGTCCAATACCTAATGGTTTTTTCATGGAATAGGATTTTGCAGAGTCGACTAAAAACTTATCTAAAGCCTTTTCAAAGAGAGCTACAGATCCAGTCTCATTGTATTCAGGAAGCACATCAGTAAGTACATCAGAGTATTTTGTTCCTTCTAAAGAGGAAATAACTCCAGTGACATCTTCCGCTTCCATAAGATCTTTAAGCTTCCATTCTCTTAATTGGTATCCGCTATCAATCATGTATGGACTGATAGCATCATAATCTAATCCATCAACTTTTGCTCTTAATATTAATTTAATATTAGCTACATCAACTTGATTTCCAACATATGAATAGAGTATTTGTTTGTTTTCATCAGATGGTGTTTCTGAGGAAGCAAGCAATTTGCTTAAATAATATTTATCTAAAGCAGATTCCAAAGGAAGAACCATACCTGTTTTTTCATATTCAGGAAGCACTTCTTCTAAGATAGGTGCATATTCGGTTCCGTCTAATCCTGCAATAACATCAGTTACGGTATCTACATCAGATAAGCGTTGTAAATCATCATATAAAGAACCTGTAGGAACTAAAAGTTCTTCAGTAGCTTCTTTGCTTAATCCTGCTTCTTTAGCAGTTAATAAGCTTTTAATATTAGTAATGTCAGATTTTTTAGCCATTACCTTAAATGAAGTTTGCACTTCTTTAGGAGCCATTCTTGAAACTAAATCGTAAGTTTCACCAAGTTGAATATCTAATGCCTTATCAAGTGTGTAATTATCTAAGTATTCAGCATAGTCAGGAGATCCTCTGAGATAATTGGAAATTTCATCAATGTTGTTTGCTTCAACAAGTTCAGAAATTTGTTTTTCATCAAATAATCTTCCTTTTCTTGCTCTTACTCTTGCATTAGGATGAAGATATGGATAAATGTCTAATATTGGACGAGTTGCAACGATTACAACAATTGCACCAATAACTACAAATGCTAAAAGAACGATTGCTAAAAATGCCTCATTAGAAAGTCCTAAGGAACTTATTATTGTAGCAATTCCATCAGCCATAATTCATCTCTCCTAATTAAATAAAGTTTTTGCAACTTCTGAACGTAATGATTTCTTAAATCTTAACATTCTGGATTCAATAGTGTTATTAACTTGAATTTCACCATTTCTAGTTCTTAATATAGCTCCACCAATAGTATCGATAGGTTCACCGATTTCTAAAGTAGTTTCAACATCAGTTTCATTGGAAACTTCTGTAGCGATTGAATTAAGATCAGAAGGTTTTTCACGTTTGATTAAAGATTTAATTAAACCTACAATGGTCTCTAATTTATCTTGAACCTTAGGAATATCCTCTGCTTTTAATAAAACGATTAAATCTCCGCCTCCGATTTCTACAGCTGCTTCTTTAATCATTTCAACTAAAGCATCAACATATTCAGGGTCATTGGTATTAGCCATATTTGTCAAATCTTCAGTAGCTTTACTGAAAGCTTCTTCGATTACATCTTCTTTTGCCCCTAATTCTGCCCTACGAGCATTCATTTTAGCTTCAGAAATAATTTGTTGATATCTCATGTCTGCTTGTTTTGCTGCATCATCTGAGATTTTAACTTTAGTAGCTTCAGCCCTCTTTTCACCGTCTGCTAAAATAGCTTCGACTTTCGCTTGAGCTTCGCTAATATTTGCATCCACTTTTGCTTGAGCTTCAGACATTATGTTAGAGACAATTTTGTCTGCTCCAGAGCTCATACAACTGACCTCCTTAACCTAATATTCCACCGAATACCATAAGTAAGATAGCAATCAAGAAACCGTAAATAGCTTGAGTTTCTGGTAATGCAGAGAAAATAATACCTCTTGCAAACATGTCGTTATCTTCAACGATAGCGCCAACAGAGGAAGCTGCTGCCATACCTTGTCCCATACCGGAACCTAAACCTGCAAATCCAATAGATGCACCTACACCTATAGCTACAATACCTGCAGTATCAGATAATCCTGATCCTCCACCTAATAATCCTGAGAATACAAGTAATAAAATAGCAATCAAGAATCCATAAATAGCCTGAGTTTCTGGTAATGCAGAGAAAATAATACCTCTTGCAAACATGTCGTTATCTTCTGCTACAGCTCCAACAGATCCAGCTGCTGCCATACCTTGTCCTAAACCGGAACCTAAACCAGCAAAACCAATTGCTACACCAGCACCTATTGCTGCTAAAGCAGTACCTAAAGCAATATCTACCATATAATATATCTCCTTAAATTAATTTGTTATAATAAATCTTCAAATATAATTACTATATTTTGAAATAGAACGTAAAGTTCTTGTTAAAAGAACATCATTTTATAAAAATTGTCTATTTTGACAAGTTATAAGCATAAAGTTCTTAATTTTTTAAATTATGAATTTTCCATAATTTTCCTTAAATATAAAATCACATTTCCAATAATTTCAATTTAAGTATCGAATTATAAAACTATAAATTTAAATTTTGATTATTTTTTGATTTTTGTAAATTGTCTTTTCGCTTTAAAAGCTTCGAATGAATGTTTTCCACCCATATAGAATTGAGAGAAGAACTCTACATAGTTAAGACGCAAAGCGTTAACACCAGCACCTAAGACTTGGAAAAGGAAGTTTGCAATATGTCCACCAATAAAGATGATGACAGCTAAAACAATACCTACAACTGGAATCATATCGTTTACCATGTTAGTTAAGATGTTTACAGTCATAGCAATACCACCTGTAGCTAAACAAAGAGCTAAAAGACGAGCGTATGATAATACATCTCCCATGAAACCGAATACATCCATAAGTCCGTAAGCACCATTAGCCCATATGAGCATACCAAGGGCAGCAATGATAAGTACTGCACCTAATCCCATTCCAATCATTCCGATTGCTGGGAACAAGAATCCTAATACGAGTAAAATAATACCGAGTTCAAATACGAACCAAACAATTTGAGAACCGATTGCTTCTTTCTTCTCACCATATCTTAAGTTGTCGATTGCACCTAAGATGAAACCTATGTTGGTATAGATTACACCGATTACAATAGCAATAACCAAGATAGTAGCTGGATATTTGAATGCATTGATTGAATCAATAACAGTAGGAAGAGCAGGTCCCCAACCTAATATTCTAGTCCATAAGTCCCCGAGTAAACCATTGGTTACAAGACCTAATATAATAGCCCATAAACCACTTGCCATAATGATTAATCCACCATCATGCATGGTTCTGTTGACTTTACCCATTCCTCTGTAGAGGATGAATCCTATGATTGCAACTAAAAGACCATATCCTGCATCGGTTAAACAGAATCCGAAGAAGAAAGGATATGTAATAGCTACAAATAATGTAGGGTCAATTTCATTGTATTTCAATGGGGAATACATTTCAACTAATAATTCATAAGGTTTAGCATATGCACAGTTTTGCTGTAAAACCGGAACGTCTTCTGCATTATCTGGAACTTCTTCAACTTCCATGATTGCATGACCTTCAGTTGCAGTCTCAATAATAGCTTGAGCTTTTTCTACATCTTTTTCAGGTACCCATGCTTCGAAGACATATGTTTTATCTGTTTCTGCAAAACCAGCGAAAACCTCATTTTTATCTTTTTCGTTTTCTAATTGTTCTTTTAAAGCAAGAACTTCATCATCCCATTTTTCTGCTACAACTTTCAATTCAGCTTTAGCTTGGGATCTTTCACTTTCGATAGCTTGGAGTCTGGATTCAGAAGAGGAAATAAGACTATCTGGTCTTCCTTCTAAACCGTCAGTTTCAAACTTCTCGAATTCATTTTTCCTCAGTAAGGTATAGATATCATCCTTAAACTCATTAGCAACGACGACCACCATGATATAATATTCTTTTTCTTCGTCTGGAACTAATTCGTAGAAGAGATTATCTGTAATCTTACTGTATTCATCTTTGAATTTCTGAGCTGACTCAGCACTGATCCTACCAACAATGGTAGAAGTGTACTTAGAATCACTTAACAGACCTAAATCCATATCTAAAGATTTTAGCTTATTGGCCAAAACTTTATTTGATTCAAGTTTACTCTCTTCACTGTCTAGTGCGGCTAACTTATTTTCAATACCTTTTGTTTCACCTTCAACCTGGCTTAATGTTGATTCTGCATAAGCTATCAAGCTTTCAGTATCAACATCTTCGACTTCTTTAGGAACTGGAAGGTCCGGACTGATGAAGGACATTAACATGTCTTTCATACCCTGCCCTTCAGACAATGAATCTCCCAGTAAATCGGAGATTGCACTTGTCTTCATAAGAAGTGAAGAGATCTTACCGGTGTGCGGTGCAACTTTTGAAGGTTTCAAAAGTTCTGCTAGCTTAGGATCTTGCTGAATACGTTCAGAAATATCATTTATTTGGACAACACCCTCGTCGTGAAGTGCACTGACTGTAGGACCAGCGTATTTGTCCAAAGTTATAACATTAAGCTTACGCATTCTCGCAGTTCTAAACATTATCTCACACTATAAAATATTTTTAACAATAATTGAAGCAGCTTCACCTATATTGCCTTTAGCAGCGTTTTTGATGTTAGCAACATCTTTTTCTGCTTGAGAAGCAATAGATTCAGCTTCTTTCTTTGCATTTTCTTCTGCATTAAAAACAGTAGATTGAGCTTCTTCGCTAGCTTCATTCTTAGCAAGTTCAATCATTTCATTAGCTTTAACAGTAGCCTCATCAATCATTGCTTTCGCATCGACTGTTGATTGTTCTACTAAGGAATCAGCATCGCTTTCAGCTTTTTTTATTTGGGTAATAGCTTCTGATATCCCTGCCATAATAAATCACCATGGTAATTTTATTTTTATTTTTGTTAATATATATATTTTATTAAAATATTTTAATATTATAATATAATAAGGAAATTATAACGACATTATAAATTCGAGTTTTTTTAAAAAATTGAATTAAAATTTCTATGAATATTTGGAGAAAATTGAAAAAAATCTTAAAAAAAATTAAACTGATTAAAATTGATAAAAGTCCAAATAAGGCGATTAAAATAAAGATATGAAAAATAAAAAAATAGCTTTCATGAAAAAAACTTGAAATTTCATGAA
>NZ_JAZNIB010000298.1:0-4277 GCF_045577275.1 Methanobrevibacter sp. | reverse complement strand
AAATAAAATTAAATAAAATTAAATAAAAAAATTAGATAATTTATTGATTTTTTAAAAATAAAATAAAAATAAAAGGATGTGATTAGATTTCTGGATAGAAATCTATTTCATAATCTAAAAGCCTCATGATTCTTAACTCGTCTCTTGCATCTATAATTGCATTATGAGATTCACAGTAATCATCTACACCTAATATCTGAAGCATTGGCTCAACACCATAGCCTCTTCTTAACCTACCTGTTTTACAGCAAGGCAAATCCTTAGGAATGCATGGATTATACTGCTTATATGCTGCAACTTTCATGATGTCTCTCCAACAGAAGTCTGAAAGCTCAGGCAAATGTCTTTTGTCAAAGGAAGCATTATAGGCAAACAAATCATCAACACCATTTGATTCAAGCAAATCCCTTACGTCATCTATTACTTCATACCTATTTCCAGTGAGTATTTCATGGCTTGTCCTTCTCATGCTTTTAGAATACATGCCTTTTACTTTCTCTTCTTCTGGCAATATGTAATATCGTGAATCTGTCCCCTTGAAATTCTTGGTTCTAGCAATTATAACACCAATTGACATTACATCATCATTCCAATTTGTTTCTGTGTCTATAACTGCAAACCTTCTTGACATTAGAATCCTCCAAAACTTAGATTATTTTTTTAATTATAAAATTAGCATTAATATCGATAATTTATTTAATAAATGGTAATTGATTTAATATGCGATAATTAGTATTGAATAGCTACTCCTTCGATTTCTGAAATGTCTACCCAAGTGCACAATCCCTTAAACTCATATAACTCTCCATCTATCTCCTGATAATAGACATTCTTATTATCACTGACAACATAGACATTATCTCCTTCTATCTTATCGACTCTTTTCATGATTCCCCCATATTCCTTAGAGTTGATAGACACAATGTCACCTACATGAATGTCTTGAGTCTTATTTACAAGGACGTATTGGCCATCCTGTATGGTAGGAAGCATGGAAGCTCCTTGAGCCCAAACGATAATTGGAATTTGGTCCTGACCGATTATTGAATCAATATTAACAGTGCAGTCATCAGAGCCGTATTTCTGACAGATCTTCTGCACTCCCTCTTTCATTTCCTCTACATCCATAGTGGAATTGTTTATGTTGTCAGATACGAAATCCAAGACTTCGTAGGACAGTGCATAACTGACATTTGAATCAAAATTATTTGATACACTTGTTCCTTGACCGTCAAAATAAATGTCTACGGCATCTCCATAGAAAAATCTATTCAGTGGATCGCTGTTAGTGTTTGTACTGTAATTTACATCCACATAATCATAATCATCATAAATGCCCTCATCCTCATTTTGAATGACATTTACATCATTCAAGTTATTAGTATCAAATTGGATTTCTATTCCCTTAGCTGAAATATCACCCATATGCATTAAGCTAATTGATAAAATACTGATTAAAAGGATAGTGAAAACTAGTTTCTTATTCATTATATCACCCAAGCCAATTAATTTCAATTATTTTAATATTTAATTTAACTAGTATATAACCTTTAAAAATTGACAAAAATTAATAATGAAAATGAAAAATGTTGAAAAATAGTGATAAAATAAAAATGAAAAAAAGTGAAAAAAGTGAAAAAAAGTGAAAAAAGTGAAAAAATTAAAAAATTAGAAAAAGTAAAAAATAATAGAAAATAGTAAAAAATAAAGATAATTTAATAATTATCTTTTTACTTTAACTGTTCTTTTAGCAGTGTCTTTAAGGTAGCTTGCTTTATAACTAATCTTTTTGCCTATTTTAAGCTTTTTAAGAACTTTACTTTTGATAGTTACTTTCGCAACTCCTTTTTTGTTTGTTTTTGCTTTGTAGGTTTTTCCTTTAAATTTGAACTTGATTACTTTTCCTTTAAGGTATTTGCCATTTACTTTCTTCAAACTTGCAGTCAAAACCAGTTTACGAGCAAATTTTCTTACTTTGACCTTTTTAAGATTTAAGATATGCTTTACAGTTAGCTTTTTGCTTACCTTAGTTCCTTTATAGCTAACAACAATCTTATAGGTTTTTGGAGCAAACTTGGATAATTTGAGTTTTGCAACTCCATTTTTATCTGTTTTAACTTTAAAAGTCTTTTTACCAACTTTAAAGCTTACAGTTACTCCTTTAGCTAATTTTGATTGGTTGTTATAGACTTTGACCTTATAATAGCTATTGCTTGTATATCTTATAACCTTATTTTTAGCGCCGGTTATTTTGATCTTAGCAGGCAAAACCTCAATGTAAGCATATGAGAAGGAGGTTTTCCCATCAGGACCCATATAATCAGCATCAACATAATATTCTCCAATCTTAAAGCCTTTAAGTGGTAAAATCGCTTTTCCATTCTTTATAGTGACATTATATTGCTTATTCTCAACAGTGAAAATAATATAACCTTTTGTATCATTGGAAACATAGGCTACAATAGATTTGTTCTCTCCACATTCAATGGTAATCGGAGAAACAACTTTTGGACAAACTGTGAAAGATGAGGAAACGTTCTCTATTTCAAAATCATCTCCAGTGTAGTTTAAGCTTATATTGTGGTCTCCACAGGAAAACATGTCGACCTTGATTGAAGCTTTCCCTTTGACAAGCTTTACTGATTTGTACAGCTTGCCATCAACATAAAGCTCCAAATTGCCATCGGCACTTGAAGGCAAATCAATTGAAACAACAGACCCATCAAGATAATCTATGAAATCAGGTATCTTATAGCCATAATGAACAGTGAAGTTATATTCCTCATGATAATCATAATACTTTTTGTCCCCTTCAAAATCAAAGACCAAAGTGTAATTTCCAGCAGTTAATTTAGAGACATTCAATTCAATCCAACCGGAATCATCAATTTTAACAGGATAGGATTCACCATCAATAGTTATATGGACCAAGCTTGCATTGAAATCAGGTGGGACAATTATATTTACACTGTTATCATCACCATATCTAAAGTCATATCCCCAAATATCCACTAAATAGCTGATATTTACTGCTTGCTGTTTGGAATAATTGAATTTTGAAGAGTTATACTGCACTTCAATCAAGTGTTCTCCACAAGTAACCTTGGAAAACAATGATTCCAAAAATTCATGATTCTTATCTAATTTTTTAGAAAAGATTCTTTTTCCATCAAAATAAACATTTATAGTCCCATCAGTATACTTGACTGATTTTGCATAAATGACATCATTATGATCCAGAACGACATCTGATGGAATGTCTATAACAAAATCTACTATTTCAAAACTGGAATTCCTTTCACATGGACCATAATAATCATCCCCAAAATAAATTGCCTTGATGCTATGACTTCCCAAGTCCAAACGATTGATTTTGGAAATATTCAACAAGGTAAATGGAGTGGCATTACGTTTTTCAAACAATACATCATCAATATATATTTCAACAAGGCCATTTGCAGAATAAGGGAAAATTAAACCAATAGTTTGATAACTATTATCATCATCCTTTAAAATCTCCTCTGGAGCATTTAGGAAAAATCCGAAATCAGGAGGATGATACATGACTTTCAAGGTATGATTCAAATCAAGTGAAATCTCATTGTAGAAAACGGATACGCTATGCATGGAATAATCAGAATTCCTATTTACGACCAAGTAAGGAAATTTATTTTTTGGAATGACTATTGGAATTTGAACTGACCTATCACTAATGGATTGATTGTATATTTCCTCATCATCAATTGTCACTCTCAAATAACCGCTTGCATCTTCAGGCAATTCCACACTAATATTTCCAGCATCATTAACGTATACTGTATTAGAGAAGTTGACCTTAATGTTTTCTGCAATTTCAGAATCATCTGTTGAAATTTCATCATTTAGATCATTATTCTCCAAAGAATCATCATTCAATTCACCATCATTCAAAATATTTTCATTTTGATTAGAATCTTCTGAAATATCATCATTTAATGATATATCCTCATCATAATTATCCTCTAAAATCTGATAATCATTTGAATCGATATCTTGAGCGTTTATTGAACCTATAGAGATTATTAGAACAATAAACAATGAAATAAAAAAAGTTATTTTCAGTTTATTCATAGTTTTCCCCTTAGTTAACCTAATTAATTTAATATATAAATGTATATCTAAATCATTATATAAAATTAACTAAATTGATGAAAAACAGATAAAATTAAAATGATTATCGTGAAAAAAATTAGAAAAAATAAACATTGAAAATATAAAAAATAATAAAAAAAGAAAAA
>NZ_JAZNIB010000297.1:0-3393 GCF_045577275.1 Methanobrevibacter sp. | reverse complement strand
TTCAATTAAGATTTTATTATAAAAACTTATTTAAAATATTAAATTATAGTATTATATGTAAACGAGTAAAAATTATTTTTAATCATTGAAGAGTTTTGGAGTAAAATCATGGTTTTAGTCTCATATTTAAATCCCTTATCTGAAGAAGGAAGAAATATTGTAAGGGGATTAGGTGGATTGGAAGAGATATCCGAACATAATGACGATTTAATGGATATTGTCATTCATACCAATCGTCAGACCATTTCCAATCAGGAAGTTGTTCCAGAAACTCTTGTAGATTTGGCTATTAACCGTATTAAATGGTATATTGAACGTAAAAACAATAAGGATTTCAATCCGAATGATTATGCTTACTTTTTCAATGAAGATATTGCTGAATATGACACCATAGTTTTCCATATATTGGCACAAGCTATTGCAAATCAGTTTAGGCCAGGTTCCCGTGAGGTAAAGTTATTTGTGGAATCCCAAGGACTGATGATTGAGGATAGATTGATCAAGCTCCAATTATCTGATAAAAAGGAGCTTGTTGAAGAAATCTTAAATGATTTGCTCATTCGGGATGGAATCGAATGGTCCTTTTTAAAGGATTTGATTGCAACCAAGAAATTATCATTGACTGATCTTGTTTTGGATAATGGTGAAATCGTTTTGGATAGGGAGCAGTTTGTCTTTTCATATGGTGATAAATTCAGTGACAGGTCTCCAGATAGGGTATATGACATTCTGATAGGAGACAATCTCAGAGAACTTATTTTAACTAAATTGCTTATGCAAAACACTGAAGATTATATAAAGTCCATTCAAAGTCAATTGGCTATTGTTGAAATGCATCCAGCTATTGTAGAATTAGGTGAAATGTTGGATGAGGCTATCAGCGAATCTTTAGCTCAATACAGCACATATTATGCAAGTGGAGGCGCTTTTGGCAATATGGAAATTGGCAAGCTTGTTAGGGAAGCTTTCCCTCCTTGCATAGCCAATACTGTTGATGGAGTTTCCTCTGGTGGAAGAAATGATGCGATTGTTCTTCTTTTAACTTCATTCGTTTCATATGCAAGATTGTATCCAGGCATTTTTGGCTCAGATAGGACTGTAAAGGTATCTGACATTGATACAAACTTGAACATCACATTGAATGAGATTCTGCCCTTGATATATGAGGCAGCTGACAATTGTACTCCTCCTTTGTTTGAAGACCAACCTCAAGAGAAGATTAATATCATTTCAAAATTAGGGTTTGGAATGCATGAGGAAGTAAGTCTTGAAAATGAGGGAGAAACCAAATGGTACACTCCTATGAGTTGTGAGAAGATTAAGATGCACTTGCCTCAACTTTGTAAGGAAAATAAGGATTGTGCTAAGATAAATAATCCATTAAGCTATTATTCAAGGAAAAAATGGATAATGACTAAAAATGGTGAATTTAATAAGGATTCTACAGATGAATCTTCTTCTAATCAATAACTTTTTTTTTTAATCTTTAATTTTTTTAGATTCTAATGCTTTTAATTCTTAAAATCTATTTTTTGGCTTGTTTTATTTGATTTTTTCTCTAGAATTATTTAAAAATAGTTAAATATATTAAGTGATATAGATATCTATATATATACTTATTAGGGGAAAACTTTATGATAAATAAGAGATTGTTTTTTATTTCTATAATTCTCTTAATTGTTGTAAGCATTGGAGCGGTTTCAGCTTCAGATGCACTATTGGATGATAATGTAAATTATGAGGGTTTAGGAAATGAAAACATTATTATAGATGAGGGTTCTGATGATGGAACTGATGATAGTTCCAGTGGGGAATCCACTAATTCTGATGATTCCAGCGAGAGCGATAATTCTGAGGGCAATGATCAATCAGAAATCGTTCAGGTAAGTGGAGATACCTTTGAAGATATCCAGAATGCTGTATTAAGTTCTAAGGAAAATAGTGTAATAAGATTAAATGGAAACTATCAAGGAAATGGTAATTACATTTACATCAACAAGAATTTGACTCTTGAAGGTGAAGATGCAACACTTGATGCAAGAGGATTGTCTGGAATAATATTATCTGAAAAGGCAATCATACTAAAGAATATTATTTTTAAAAACGCTGATGTCAAGGAAGCAGTGTATATTGAAGGCAATGCCACTATCATCAATTGTACTTTTGAAGGCAATAAGAATATGGCAATCAAATGCAGAGGCGAAGAAAACTCTGATAATGTCATTATAAAAGATTCAACTTTCAAAAGCAATTATATGATACTGGATTCAACTGCAGCTAATTTGAATATAGAAAACAGTACTTTTGACTCCAACAAGGCTACAGGATGGGAAGATACAGTCTTTAAATTTTCTGATTCTAAAAAGATTCCTTCAAAAGTATCAATCACTAATTCATCATTCATTTCAAATAGTGGTGAGGATACAGTCTTTTATTTTGAATTGATCAATTCCGCTTCCAGCAGTGTTATCGATAACTGTTATTTCAATAAGAATAAAGCTACTGACTCTGCAGTAATTTACTTATTGAATGGAACATTGAACATCAAAAATTCCATTTTTGGAAATAACACCAGAGTAATTTCAACTGATGTTCCTAATGTATATGAAAATAATAACAAACTGATTATTAAAAATTCCACTTTTGACAATAACTCTAAGTTTGTGCTTTATAACAATGTAAACTGCTCAATGGATTCCTGTACATTCAAGAACAATAAGAATAATTTGATTAACAATTATGATGATCTATACATCAAGAATTCAAAGTTCTTGAATAACAAAGGTGCAATTGACCATTGGGGAGTCGGTGTATTGAAAATCAGCAATTCAACATTTACAAACTCCTCTAATGATGTTGCAGCGATTCACTCATCTGATGGAAATCTAAAGGTGATTGACTGCAAGTTTAACTGCAATTGTGAAGCGGCCATCATCAGCTGCAATAAGATATCAATTACAAAAAACAATAAAACAAGCACTTATAAAAAGCCAATTTCTTTCAATAATAACTTAAACCCATTTTCCTTTATTAAATACACTTTAAGTAATTTCACTACAAGTTATAATTCTGGAAAAACCTATATGGTTAAGGCTGTTTATGGAATTAGCAAAAAAGTTTGCTCTAATCTTAAATTTAAAATGGAAGTTTATTCCTCTGGCAATTATGTAAAAACATTTTGGGCAACTGCAAATTCCAAAGGAATCGCTTATTTCAAGGTATCTGGATTAAATGTCGGTTCCTATAAAGCAGTGCTTTGCTATTATAAATACAAACCTTATGATTTTGAGGATTTCACTACTGTCAAGTCCAACATTAAAATCAAAAAGGCAAACACTATTGTCAATGCCCCTAAAGTTACTGCAAGATTCAAAAAATCCAAATACTTTAAGG
>NZ_JAZNIB010000296.1:0-2524 GCF_045577275.1 Methanobrevibacter sp. | reverse complement strand
GAATAAAAACAAGAAAAATAAAATTTCAAAAAAATAAAGGGATTTAAAGAAAAATTTTAAGAAAAAATAGAATTGAAATAAACTTATCCCAATTTAAGAATGATTTAGAAATCTAATCCATAGTGATGGATTAAGATTCTATCATTCTTCAATACCTATATTGCAAGTTAAATCATACAATACATCAAATTAGATATTGAGTTAAATACAAACATTTAAAATTTGGAATAAAAACCCCTAAGGAATTTTAATTCTAATAAATGATATGAATAAAATTATATTTAAATTTTTTTAAATTGTAGGAAGCGTTTAATTTAAAAATGATTAAAATATTATAAAAAGAGTAAAAAATACCAAATAATTATCAAATTTATATTAAACAAGGAAATTACAGTTTATTTAATATATTAACCTCAAATAATTATTTAAATTAGAAAAAAAGACAATATTTAAATAATAAGTCATTGAAACTAATAACAAATACGATTTGAGGTGAAACTATGATTTTTGAAAGATTTAAAAATAAAATGAATATTTCCAATAGAAAAGAAAATGTGAAAGTAAATATCAAGAGAAATCTCAAAGCTATTTCAAAGGATAATTCAGCTCAAGGCGCTGCAGAATATATCCTGCTCTTTGGAGGGGTGATTGTAATAGCTTTAGCAGGTTTGTTGATCTATAGGTCCTACTTCAGCAATAATGCAAGCGGATTGAATGCAACTGAAGACATCAGTTCAATCAGAAATAATGTGACCAGCATCTATTAATAAGCTTATACTATGATTATGTTATGATTATGACTATGAAAATGCTAAAGCATCTGAAAAGAGATAAAATTGGACAAACAAGTGTTGAAGTGATTCTATTGATCGGTTCGATTTTAGTTATTGCAATCATATGCGGAACTTACATCTATAGAATCAATTCGCAAATAAATGATTCATTTAATCAAACACTTGATAAGGGAAGATTATATCTGCTAAATAAACTAAATTGAATCTAATAAAGAATTGAAACCTGGTAAAAATCCTAAAAATATTTTAAAAGCTGAAAAATGCTAAAAAATAAAAAAATAGAATAAAAAATAGAATAAAAAATAAAAAATAATAAATCTATCTAACTAATAGAAAACCCCCGTAAACTATAGGTTATTGGAGATTTATTATTTTATAAATATGATTGAAAAATGATAAAAAATTAAAAAATTAATTAAATGATAAAGTTATCAAATAATTAAAAAATTGATTAAACAATCAAATTTAATCAAGTAATCTTTCTAAGCTTGCTTTCCAAGAAGCTGAAGAAACGTTAGTTAGTTTCATTGCAGTTCTTTTAACAACAATCCTTTCTTGAGGACATACTCTTTCACATGCACCACATAATACACAGTATTCCTCATTGAATTTTGCTGCATTATCTTCAAGAACGATTGCATTACATGCACAAATGTCTACACAAGAACCGCATCCTACACACTCTTCTTCAGTAGTAACAATTTCTCCTTCAAATGGTTTGCTTACTTCTGCTGCATCTACAGGACAGACTTCCTTACACCATCCACAGTTAATGCAGTCGGATCCGATGAATATGTCACCTGTGATTTTAGGTTTTTCAATCTCATCAGTGTGCATACAGGTAACACATACTGTTTTGATTGCTTCTTGTGGACATACTCTTTTACATACTCCACAGTATACACATTTATCTTCATCCACTTCAATTGAACAAGCATCTGGAGTATTTACAACAGTGATTGCATCAGCTGGACACAATTCTGCACATGCGCTACAATAGATACATTCCTCATCATTGATGGAGATTTCACCTTTCAACAGATCATTTCTATCAGGCAATTCTCTTTTAAACAAGATTGCATCTTGAGGACATGCCACAGTACATCTTCCACAGAATTCACATGCTTCATCATCAATTGCAGATTCATGAGTCCAAGTTGGATAATTAGCCAAGTCTTTGGAGCTTGCACCATCAATTTCAAAGTCTAATGCACCAAATGGACAAGCAGATGCACATAATCCACAGATTACACAAGTCTCTTGATCAATTGCAAGTTTGTTTCCTTCTGCTTGACCTCTTGCAATACCTAAAACATCCCCTAAAGCCAAGGAGCTGGTTGGACAAGAGTCAGCACATATTCCACATGCTAAACACACATTATTATCATACGATAATTTTCTTGATTCGCTTCCATCTCTTTGAATAAAAATCATAACAATCCCACATTAATAGATATAATAGTCATAGAATATAAAGTATACTAAAAAAGTATTAATATAGTTAATATTATTTTTGTCGATATGAATATATAAACATAACGATTTAATCTTAAGGAATACATAAAAATTTATTGAAATTTTAATAATTTTATAAGATAATTAAAAATACTTTTTTAAATCAATATTAAATAAAAATAAATAGATTAAATCTAAAACAAAGAAATTAAAAAATTTAAAATTAAAAGAATTTTTTTAAATATGAAAGAAGTTATAAATTGAAGAAAATATAA
>NZ_JAZNIB010000295.1:0-1899 GCF_045577275.1 Methanobrevibacter sp. | reverse complement strand
AAAAAAAAGATAATTAAAAAAAAATAATCTAAAAAAAAATAATTAAAAAAAGATAATCTAAAAAAGAAAAAGAAAAATAAAAAAATTAAAAATTTAATTTAAGTATTAAAATTTAAAAGTCAATGAAGTATCTTAAAACAGTGAATACACCAAGAGCTAAACTTATTGTAAAACCTACAAAACCAAGTACAGGCATGTCATAAAATGTTGGACCTACATCAATCAGCATTACAAGTGAAGATCCAATCAAAAGAGCTGCAATGATAATTGCAAGTGAAAGCTGGTTTGCTATTTCACTTATATGCTTAACTTCAATATTTACAGTGACTTCCCCTTCCTCTATCTTATAGAAAATCTTTGAAGCGAGACTTGGCAATCCTTTTAAGACATGTTCAAAGGCAAAGAAACTGTTTTTAGCATTATCCACCATTTTCTTTGGGTTATACCTTTGAACTATAAGTTTTTTTGCAATAGGCTTAAGGTATTCCACAACATTAATATTCGGGTCCAAACGTAGCCCAATGTTTTCAACCATTGACAATCCTCTTGCCATTAGAACAAACTCATTTGGAAGCCTTACCTCATATTTCTGCATTAAAAAGAGCAAGTCCTCTATTATACCATTGAAACGACTAAGTTCCATACCATAATACTTTGAAAACAAGTCATTTAAATCGCTTTTCAATAGACTGATGTCTGTTTTCTCATTTAGGATATCCATGCGAATCAACTGATTGATCAAACCATCAATATTATGGTCTGAGAAGTTAATCATCAATTCAGCTAAATCTTGTCTAAACTCATCATCAAGAACACCCATCATTCCAAAATCAATGAAGCAAACTGCATTATCCTCTGAAATGAAAATGTTACCTGGATGAGGGTCTGCATGGAAAAATCCATCAAGGAAAATCTGTTTTAGATAAGCGCGAACTATCCTATCTGCAATAAGTATCTTATTATATTTAGGATCATCTCCAGCAATGACATCAGATAATTTAACGCCCTCAACATATTCCATAGTCAAGACTTTTTCAGTGGAATAATCAGGATATATGACAGGAACAATAATCTTGTCATTATATTTGAAATTATCATTCAAATGCCTGATGTTCATCAATTCGTTGTCAAAATCCATTTCCTTATGAATTGACCTATCAAATTCATGAATAACTGCAGGAAGATTAAGATGCTTGAATCCAGTATTAAACCTATCTGATTCATTTGCAATGAATTTCATTATGCTTAAATCAGTTTCAACAATATCTTCAATGTTAGGCTTTTGCACTTTAACGGCTACTTTTTCACCGCTATGCAATCTAGCCTCATGAACTTGAGCGATGGAAGCTGTAGCTAGAGATTTTTCAGAAAATTCAACAAAGAACTCATTTAAACTTCCTCCTAGTTGATCTTCAATCATGTCCTTAATCTCTTCATAATTAACAGGAGGATTATCATCATGTAGCATTGAAAGCTCTTCACTAATCTTTTCTCCAACTAAATCAGGCCTTGAAGCTAACAATTGACCTAATTTAATAAAGGTTGTTCCAAGCTCTTGAAGCATTAATCTTAATCTTATAGGAAAATCTTCTTTCAATAATTCCTTATTATCCGCTTCATTTCTAAATGGACTTATCTTATTACGAGTAGTTTGGCCTAAAACCTTATCAAAATCGTATTTTCTAAAGATTTTTATAATCTCATCAAAACGTGATAATGTTCTTCTTTGCATATAACCACCTTGAAATTTGAAGCTTGTATTATTATTCAATTTTATGTTTTTATTAAACTTGCAAGTTTAATCTTCTTATAAATATATTTGATAAAAATTATAATTAAATTTATCTAATAATTGAAAAATGCTAAAAAAATTTTAATGGAATATTAAATGAAATTTTA
>NZ_JAZNIB010000294.1:0-7126 GCF_045577275.1 Methanobrevibacter sp. | reverse complement strand
AACAATCAAAATTAAATAACAAGAATAGCAATTGAAAAAATCAAGATTAAATTAACAGAATTTTTTTAAGGGAGGAATTTCTATCAGCCAATTTAAGATAAGCATAATCATACCTGTTTACAATGGAGAGAAATATCTTCCTGCAACTTTGGATTCTGTAATCAATCAAAGCATAGGCATTGAAAATCTGGAAATCATCATTGCCAACGACTGTTCCACTGACAATACAAAGCAGATCATTGAAGAGTATAGGGAAAAAATCAATAATCAGACAAATAAGGAAACCATCAAATCAATCCATTTGATTGAGAATATGGGTGGAGCATACGGTCCAAGAAATATTGCTTTGGATTATGTGAATGGAGAATATCTGATGTTCATTGATTCAGATGACAGCTATCCTTTAGATGCATGTGAAACATTATACAATAAAATCAGGGAATATGACTGTGATATAGCATTTGGAAGATACCTGAGACATTATCCTGAGGAAAATCTCATCAGGAAATCATACACACCATATATGGAAAGCTTGGAAAGTCCATGCAATGATTATCTTGATGATTTGGTGAATGGATCCAACTTTAATGGATTTGTCGGCTTTGTATGGAAAAACATAATAAGCAAATTCTTTTATGGAAAGGCAATTGATAAGGGAAACAATAAGGAAATATTCATCAAGGACATTAAAGAGGAAAATGCAGATGAAATAGCTATCCTAAAGATTTTGCCGTCATTCTGGACTAAGATTTACAGAACAGAACTGATTAAGGACAACAATATCAAGTTTCCTGAATGCATTTCTGCAGAGGATTTGAATTTCCTATTGAAAGCATATATGAAAAGCGAAAAGGGAATACTGTTCCTAAACGACAAGATTGTCTATAATTATTTCATGAGATTGCACGTTGAAGATAAATCAGTTACAAAAAACATCAATTTCAGATTGGTTGATGATTCCCTAAGAGCATATAGATTATCCAGCGAGCTTTGTGATGATTATAATATTCAAAATAAAGACCTGTTTTTAAATCCATATCTGTTGAATTGGATTAGCTTATGGTTAAGTCGTGACAATTCCAAAGAAGAAAATAAAATATTCTTAAATGAAATCAAATTGATGGAAAAGGGAAATAAGAACGGATTGAAATATAAGCTTATTCTAAAGGTCATAAAAACATTGCTAAGGCTAAAATCATAAAGCACAATGATTGAACTGAAAAAGAATTAAATCCTGAAGCACAAGTGAATTAATGTGAAAAATCACAATTTTGAAAATAAATAATTTTTAAATATTATGCTAACATAATTAATTATAGTAAAAAGGAAGTGAGGTGAAAATATGAAGGAAGTGATGATTTGGCCAATTTATTTAGATAGCGAAAAATCATTGAATGAAGGCAGAAAAATATCTAAAGAATATGCCATTCCTGAACCAAGAATAAAGGAAATCGTAAAGGCTACTCAGAAATTAAGATACAAATATTATGCTGAAGAGGATAAGGCCTATCCTGGAGAATGGTATGAAAAATCAGGAAGAGTTATAATTACCAGCGATGAAAGCAAAAAGGAAATTCTCATAAATTTATCAAATACAATCAAAGAAATGAGAGAAATGAGAAAAGAAAATAGGTCTTCCAATAAAAAAGGCAAAAAAGGAAAAAGACGATAATAAAATTTTATAATTAAAAACCATATGTTAGAAAATCATTAAATTAAAAAGGCGTTAAAATGACAAAACAGATACCACCAGAAATGAAAGAAAGATACAAAGAGGCAAAGGAGCTTATAGAAAACTCTGAAAACATTAAAATCTATAGCCATACGGACTGTGACGGAATATCTTCAGGAGCTATTTTAACAAGCATCCTAAAAAAGATAGGAAAAACAGACTTTGATATTGAAATCGTTAACCTTGATGTATTGGAAGATGTTCCAATAGACCATGAATTAACAATATTTTCAGATTTAGGGTCTGGACAACCTGTTGACAAGAATGCAAGCAAGGATTCAAAAATACTTATCCTTGATCATCACCCACCACTTAGAGATATTGATTACTGCAAAACAGTAGACTACGAATATTTAGAGATAAACCCTATTTTTTATGGAATAGATGGTTCACAGGAAATCTGTGGTGGAGGATTATGTTACCTTCTCGCAAAGGAGTTCGGTTTTACAGATTTAAGCTGGATTGGAATATTGGCAGCTATTGGAGATATTCAAAACGGAAAGACTGGAAAATTGGAAGGATTAAACAGAACTATCCTTAAGGATGCAAAAGAGGAAGGCTTGGTTAATGTAATTGAAAACGACTTGTCACTATACGGCAGACAGTCAAGACCTTTATTCGTTGCATTATCATATTTCAGTGACGTTAAATTGGACATTACCAATGACCAGAATAGGGCATTGGACTTGCTTAAAAGACTTGGAATAAATACCAGAAACCCAGTAAACGACACATCAATCAGAGCCTGTGACTTGAATCAAAAAGACAAATTCAAATTGATTAAGGAATTAATCGGAATGATTACAAGAGTGATTCCGAGCAAATATGCAATTCATGCTCCAAAATTGGTTATGGGAGAAAGCTATGAGTTTGAAAACGAGGAGAAATACACATTCCTAAGAGATGCCTCAGAATTTTCCACAGCCATGAATGCATGTGTAAGGAATAATAGGGCAGAAGTTGCATTGAAGCTATTGGAATTGACCATAATGAGAAATGAGATCTTAAATGAGGATAATGTTTCAATAGACATTGAAAGCGACAGAGCACTTGTCCTTGATGAGCTTGATGAAATCTCAAGAGCGCACAGATATTATTTGAGAGTGAATATAGAAAAGGCAGGAAACTCCATTGTGCAAAAGGATAATATCCAATACTTTGATGGTGAAGGAATCAGAAGCAATGTCGTAGGAACAATTGCAGGAATGGCACTCAGCCAAGGTGATTGGAGAAAACCTATAATTGCATTTACACAAGTAAGCGATGAAAATGATGATTTGAAGATTTCATTACGTTGCTCTAAGCTTTTAGCTTACGATGGAGTGCATTTCGGTTCAATAATAAGGGAAGTTGCTCAAAGTTTAGGTGGAAACGGCGGAGGCCACGATGTAGCATGTGGAGCCTATATACCTAAAGAAAAAAGGGATGAGTTCCTAAATTTGATGAATGAAAAATTAGAAGGAAGATTAGCTATTGACAATTAGTCCAATAGCTTTTTTTATTTTTCAAACTGACTACAATTAGTCCAATACCCCTTTTTATTTTTCAAACTGAGTACAATTAGTTCAATAGCTATTTTTATTTTTTCAACTATTTTTTATAAAAACTATTTACATAGACTTAAAACTCTTTTTAAAAAAATAAAACATTAAACCCCCCACACTATTTTTTATAAAATCTACAATAATTATTATTAAAGCACATTTAAGGAATAAAACATCATTTTAAAAACTTTACCTACTATCAAATGTACTTTATAAAAAAGTAAAATAAACTTTATATAACATAAGGTACATATAAAAAATTAACTGTAAGAATTATCTTTTACAAATAAGAATAAAAAGTGATTATTATGGAAATATTACAAAAAAGAGGAGCATTGACTCACTTTCAAATTTTAGGAGAAATCTCTAAGCAAGAACCAAACCTTAAGCAAAAGGATTTGGCAGAACGCTTAGGAATAACCATTCAAGCAGTTTCTGAAAATATCAAAACCTTGACTGAACTTGGATACATTACTTCAAAAGATGGTAGAGCACCATATAAGATTACTCAAAAAGGAATCAATAAAGTCAAAAAAGATGCAATCACCTTAAGAAAGTATTCCGACAGTGTTCTTGAAACCATGACATATTATAAATCCACTTGGCCTGCAATTGCAAAAGAAGACCTTAAGGAAGGGGACGAAGTAGGTTTATATATGGAAGACGGCAGATTATATGCTTCAATCAATGCTCAAACCGATGCATATGCTGATGTAATATTGGATACCAAAAAAGGATATGATGTTGCTTTAACAAACCTTAAGGGAATTATAGAAGTGAAAGAAAGTAAAATCTTAATAATTTCATTACCTCCAATCAAGCAAGGAGGATCAAGAGCTGTAGACATGGACCTTGTTAAAGACATCTATGAGAGCAAATACGAAAACTATGGATTAAGCTCCATTGATAAGGTAGCAGCTATCGGTACCACTTCACATGTAGTGGCTAATGCTTTGGATATTCCAGTGGATATTGAATATGGAGTAAGCGAAGCAGCTCAATCTGCAGTTAGAAAAGGACTTAACGTCTTAATCCTTTCAATTGGAGACATGAGCAAAAACATCGGCAAAGACTTGGATGATACTAATATCCCATATCAAGTCATAGATGCTAAAAAAACAATTATGGAAATTTAAAAATATTTAATTATTTTTAAATTCTTTTCTTTTTTTACTATTTTTAAATCATTTATAAAAAAAATTACTATTTTTAAAAAAAAAGTTTTAATCATTTGAAAAAGCAATAGCTATTAAAAATAAAAGTTGAAATCAAATTAACTAATAATTTAAAAAAAAGAGTAAAAAAAACTATTAATTAAATAGCTTTTTCTTCACAATAACTTTGGAATCTGCATTTTCTACATTTATTAGGATTTTTAGTAGGTATAGGATCCCTTTTATCATCAATCAACCTATGCAAGAAATTGATTGTATATCTGATATTTTCCTCATTTTTTTCATTGAACTCTTCATGCCAAAATATGTTGTCGGTTCCTCTTTGCCTTAATGCAGCTATGATTTGACGATTATCATCACCCATCATATTCTTAAATGCCAAACAATATGCACGAACCTGATTAATGGTTGAAGGAAAAGCTGTAGTTCCTGGCTTATCATCAATGATAATTATCCTATCTGGAGTCATGCGTATTTCATCAATAAACCCACGAATTCCATCTTCAGCATCAATCACAAACATTTCACGAGACACTATTTCTTCTTCCTTGGATAATTCAAAAGCGTCTTCAAAACTGGATTCTTGAGCTGTTTCTTTGAATTTAGCCTCTAAATGAGCATGCTCTTCAGTTCCGAGAGTCATCTCTTTAGTTGGCATAGTCTTGACGCCTTGGAAATATTCAAGATACAAACTGTATTCACAGTACCCTTGGGTATTTAACCAACTAATTGGAAAATTAGCCTTTTCATCAATAATGCGAACCAATTTATAGTTTTCATGAGGTTCAAAATCTGAAATATTATATTCATTAACAATAAGTTTATTTGCCATAAAAACCCCCTTAATAAAAATTAAAAATATTAAAATTTTAAATTAATTAAATTAATTGGAATTAATAAAAAAAGAAATTAAAAAAATAAAAAAGATAATTGAAATTATCTTCTTTGGAAGAATACATCAGTATCCTCTTCAACAACAGTAGTTCTAGTAATACCATCTAAGAGTCTTGTTTTACCGGTAATTTTTCCAAGGATTACATCAAAAATAATCGGGAACCAGTAAATCTTTGAAAGAGATCTAATCAATGCCTGACTATAAGTGATGGAAAAATCTCTTCCAAGTCTGCCTCTTCTTGGCACTGTTGACTTAACTTCTAAAAACATTAACCTTTTACCAACAGTTGCACCTAAATTCTTCTCTAAAATTGTGAAATAAGCCAAAATTAAAATTGGAAGAATGAATACAAAATAATGATAAATTTGGAACATATTGAAGTAGTTTATAAAGAAATATGCTAAATATGAAAATATCCACATAAATGCTGAAACTACAAAGAAATCAAGTATATATGCTACAGCTCGTTTACCGAATAGTGCCATCAAATCACCACCAATTCATTTTATTATTTAATAATTATAACATTTAATTCTAACATACTCTTGGAACAGGGTCAGCGATAGGAGTTTCCAATATTCTTACTCCACCAATGCCTGTTTCAATCAATACCTTATCATCATCAATTACTTCACCAATAATAGCTGCATCTTTACCATATTTGTCTGTTTTAATAGCTGCCAATACTTCTTCAGCCTTTTCAGCCTTAACACCCATTAAAACTTTACCTTCATTAGCAACTTCATACGGATCAATTCCTAACATGTCAGATGCTGCTCTTACTGCTTCCTTAACAGGAATTGCTTCATCTTTAAGCATTACTCCAACTCCAGATTTACGAGCCATTTCATTGATACAGTTTGCAAGTCCTCCACGAGTTGGGTCTTTCATAGCTGTTACTCCACCTACTTCAAGAGCTTTGGAAATAATTCCCCACATTGGAGCCACATCAGATTTAAGTTCAGTTTCAAAACCGAATCCTTCCCTGAATGACATTAAGCTCATTCCATGGTCTCCAACACTTCCAGTGATGATGATCTTATCACCAACACTTAAGGTTGAATCCTTAATTACTTCTCCTTTTTTAGCAATTCCGATACCGGTAGTTACGATTACAATTCCATCAAGTTTGTCCTGTTCCATAACTTTGGTATCACCGGTAATTACAGCTACATCAGCTTCTTCACAGGTATCGCTTAAAGATTTGATGATCTTGTCCAAATCTTCAATCGGAAAACCTTCCTGCAAAATCATAGCATTTGAAATAGCTAAAGGTTTTGCACCCATAACAGAAACATCATTGATTGTTCCTGCAGCAGATATTCTTCCTATATCTCCACCTGGGAAGAATAATGGATTAACAGTATGACCATCAGTTGTAACGACGATTTCATAATCGCCAAGAGGGATAGTAGCTCCGTCATCTAAAGCGTCTAATCCATATCCTCCTTCAACTGATTTTTTTGATAAATTATTAAGAATGGTTTGTGAGATTAGATTTCCCATAACCTCTCCACCAGCACCATGTGACATTCCTATTTTCATTTTATCTCCTTAAATACATGAATAATTAAATTAAAGAATAAAAAGCAGATTATCTTTAAACAATGCCTTCTATCCAAATAAAAAGATTTTATTTTTATCTTAATATTATATAACATAATAATATATAGAATTAATATTAAATAAGTATTTCCTATTTTTATAAAAATTAGTAAAAATTAGTAAAAATAGTTTTAAAATAAGAATAATAGTAAAAATTAGTAAAATAGTAAAAATA
>NZ_JAZNIB010000293.1:0-1582 GCF_045577275.1 Methanobrevibacter sp. | reverse complement strand
TTATATGAAAAGAAAAATGGCCCAAAAATGCTTAAGCTATTTGAAATTGGCGCCCACGCTAAATCGTTTAATGAGAATAGCAAGGAATATGAGGAAATCGTCTCTGATTTTTTAAAGCAATATGAACTGCTAGGAGAAGAGAATCCAATTCAAATTTCTGCAAATAACTGATTCCAACAGATAAAGAAGATGACCTTTAATACTTGGGTCATCTTCTTTTAATGTAGTTGGACATTGAAAATGATGGTCTTAACGCTCATTTCTTAGAAAACGTCCGCTAGATGCTAAGAAATCATTTCCATGTGGTTTTTAGATAGTATAAGAAAAATAATCCATTTTAATAATGTAATAAAAGGAGTTATATCAATTGGGGATTTTGCATTAATAAGGCGAGGATTATATATGGAAAATAGATGAAAGTTCTTAGAACATGTTCGCTCGACAGCTCAATTCGGGCTAGAATATGCACATAATCCATATGATATTGAAAGGTATGAAATGATGCAAAGTACTCCGAATTAGTGAAATTAAGAAAAGCATTATTGGATTTGTAAATATCGTTCGACATTACTCGAGACGCAGAGAAATACCTTTACTAGTAGAAAATACAAAAACAATCGACTAATCTTAAACTTCAATGAATCCAATTGAATGCTTCTTTATATTAAGACTTTAAGATTATACACGAGTACCTAGTTGTATCCGCATTAATCAAAAAATATATTTTCAATGGATTCGGATTCATTCTTATAAATTTTATACATAAAGTACATCAAAATAGTAACAGCAAAAAGTAAAGATGATTCGCAAATGTGGTCCTCAGTGAGTATAGTTGTTTTAAGGGTGAATTCATTTGGTTTAATAGTAGCGATATGAATTTGGTTTATTTTCACTTCTATCTCGTTGCTCCAATTTTCCTCAATACGTATGTCTTGTTCATCAATATCTCCTAAAACACAAAAATAGAGTAGGCTATTCCCTGGCTTATCTTTCAAAAAATAGGTCTTCTCTTCTGTTTCAATGATGTATGTAGCAACAAGAAAGTTTTTGATATTTCGTTTTTTAATCCCAATCTTAATTTCGGATCCCTTGTGAGCAGTAAATGACACTACACTTCCCTTTTCACATCCTGAAATATCAGTTTTTTCAATGGTTCCAACACTCTCTTTCTCCCTGTTTTCCACTTGAATAGCATTCTTTTTTTTCATGTATAACACATCATTGAATTGATATTGTTTCATTTGTATCTCACCTTTCTCAGTGGCTTATTCATAGTTATACATTTTTTATATCCCTCACTCTAATACTTATTACGATTTAAGCAATATTAAGTTTCAACTACATAATTATTCTATAATTTGGCCCGATTGTTCATAAAAAAAGACTATAGACAACTCAAAGATAAATGAGCTGCCTATAGTCATCAAAACACATTAAAAAGTGTCTTTATTATTTATTTTGCATTTTATTCATTTGGTTCATCATTTGTTTCACTTGTTTTTCGGATGGTTTACGACCCATCTGTGCCATCATCATACGTAGCATTTGTTCGTTGATTGGTGGATTTTCTTTCAAATATTTC
>NZ_JAZNIB010000292.1:0-9063 GCF_045577275.1 Methanobrevibacter sp. | reverse complement strand
CCAAGAAGCACCAACACCAGTTAAAGTGGAAACCAAACCAATCTCCGTAATAATACCTCCCGCAATACCTGCCAAAAGTTTAGTATCAGTTAAATAAGTCATAACCTTAGTAAAATTCATATTTTCAACAGAACTAACAATGCCCCCAATCATAGGATCAATAATACAACTCAATACAGGATTTAGTATGGACAAATCATTGACTAATTGTAAGATATTGTTTAAATTATTTATCAATGAAGACTGTGAATTGAAATTAAAGCTACCTAAACTTATACCACCATCATACATAGATGGGGAAATCAAAGATGCCACATTACCCAAAGCATCAAATTGCAAGTAAGAAGAATTATCACCAAAACCAAAGAAAGTGCCACCTAAATTGTCTTGATAGCAACTAAATTCACTGCCATTCAACAAGCCACGTAAAATCTCACAAAACGCACAAGTAGAATTCAAACCATTCAAACCGACAACATACTGCTCAAGCAGACTACTCTTCAAACAATACTCATTCAAAGCAAGCTGATGACTATAACTATCAATTGAGGAAAACCAAATATTAGTCTGAACATCAATGCCCCTACCATTGAGATTTACAAAAGAACCAATCAAATAATAACTATACTTAAACCAAGTAGAATCATAACTCTCAGAAACCTCATCAGCCAATTTATCATCCAACCACTGATAAGACAAAGCGGTTAAAAAAGACTCATAAGCAACCTTACGAGCATTATTGGAACTGAAATTAGCATAATCCTCCAAATAATCACTCATCAAATCATCAGAAATTTTACCTCCTTTATTCAGCAAATAAGTCTCAATTGCCTCAAAGCCAATGCTGGAACTCCAATGACTATTATTCAAATCATTATTAAAAGTATTGTCACCATAATATAAATACTCAACTGTACCGGAACTGATATCATAACTTGGACCAAAAAGACTTTTTTCAGATTCAACCAACCTAAACTCAGTACGAACTGGATAATAGATGAAGTTTCTTGCATTGACATTATGACTGCTGGCAAAAGCATTGGTAACACTTGTAATGATTTCTGATGTGAAATAAAATGACGCAATTGCCTGATTATTCCTTAATATGGTTACATTGGAAATGTTCTTACTGCCATATCGTTTGCCATCGAATATGACATTAAAAGAATCAAGATCACCATAAGCATATCCCAAGAACCTAATCAACACATTATAACCATCAGAATACAATAAAAACCCACTATGCCTAATAGGATCGTCAATGCTTACATTTACTGCAGACCTATTATCATCCATTGAAAGGAAATAATAGACACTGTGATTCAGCTTTGTGGCACCGCTGAGATTGTAGTCATAAGTAAACTTATATAAATTACCATTCTTATAGATTCCTATTTCCCGACCGAAAGGAATCTTGTAATGATTGTTATTTATTGTTATGTCGTTCTTCAATGTCATGTTGATGGTATATGCAATGTTTGGGATGTGGGATGCGAAAATCGTGGATATGCGATTAGATGCCTTATAGTCATCATCCCCCAAATAACTGACAAAGACTGAATAATTATTGCTTTTCAGATTAATGGCCAATCGGAAACGACCATCATCATCAGTCACCCTGTAATAGGTCTTGTTTATTGCATTGATGTAAATGCTGACATTTGCATTTGCAATAGGGTGTCCGAAATCATCTAACAAGCGCCCGACAAAATACTCCCCCTTCTGATGGATCTGATTTTCAACAATGTCAAACCGGGACTTGATTTTAAGATTATCTGGAGCTATGTATAAGTCACATTGTCCTGCAAAAGGTTTAATGTCTGTCAAAGGATTGCAATAATAGGATATGACATATTTTCCAGGTTCCAAATCAGAAGTGGGGATAGTGATGATGCCGCCGTCTCCACTGTTTAAGACATATTCCTTGACTATTTCCATGTGGGAATTGATGATTTTGCAGGAAACATCCACTCCTCCAAGATGAATGTCCTTATAGACCAAGGACACATTGATATCCTCAGAGCCGCTATGAAGCAAATACTCATCTTCGCTTTCGAATTTGAAAGTAGGGGAAACGTTGAATGTGAAATTACATTCACAAGAATCATACATGATAGAATCATTTAAGAAACAATTTCCTGAATAGGAACCATGATCAAAAGCATCATTGACAATTGCCAAGCCTTGCAAATCAGTTATTAGATCATATGTCCTATTGCCAACATTGATAGTTACTGATTGGTTGAAAATAGGGTTGTTATTGGAATCTAGAACAATGAATGATAAATAATCGTCTTGTGAAAGATTTGTGTTGATTATGGAAATATTAGATGATGCTTTCATTATGGATATGCTGGAATTTCCTACAGAATGCAAGTAATTATCGTCCTCATCGAAACTGTAAAAGAGGGTGTAGTTTCCAGGGTTCATGTTTAAGTTGTAATATGCATATCCCCATAAGTCAGTGGTCAAATTGCAGGAATACTCTCCGATGGTTAATAGGATGTTTTTATTTGCCAGTGGTGTTCCGTACTCGTCAATTAGCAATACCTTGCCTGATGCAGACCCATAATCAAAAACAGCATCATTGGAGATCATGTATGTTAATGATTTCATTGGGTAAATGTCTGTTTGCATGAAATTGCAAGAGCCGATTCCATAATCAGTTACTGTGTCATTGAACTGGTAATCGTCAGCAAATGCATATGTAACGGAAGCATTTGGGAAACCATTATATGAAATGCCTTCAATATCCACATCAGTTAAGTTAGAAAATGAATTTCCCTGTTTTAAATCAGTCATGTTGACAGCAGACCAACTATTTATAATACCCAAATAATTTCTTGTACTTACTGGATCAGCAACATACCAAATGTCACCGACAAGTATTTGAACCCAACCATGAGCTAAAACGAGCTCAGATATAAAAACAATATTATTCGCTTGATTGATTCTTACTGGAACATTGATAGCCCTGCAAAGTGCAGCCAATAACCTATCCTGATCATAAAAATTACCATACCCATTAACCAAAGCATAATCGGCACCTCTAGAACCAGTATAGAAAGTATAAGTAATGCAATCTCTCACATAATAAAACAAAGCTTCAACTTTATCGTTAATAGAGTCTAGATTACTAGTTAAATTATTTGCACAATTAATTATATCAGGACTGGAATCTTCATTAAATAAATAAGAACTATTATCACTACCATTATAATATTCATTTAACCCTGGCCTAAAATCTTCTTCATTTAAAAAAACAGTGCTTGTAGTATAAATCCAAGTCAGTGATGAGTTAACATCAGTGTCAAAATCGTTTTTCTTTGGTAAGAATCCTGTTATATTATAAAATGCTAAAATTTTTGTAAAGCTATAGGTATAAGTCTTGAAATCAATGTCACTGCCAGATAAAGATGCGTTGGAAGGCATGTATGAATTCATCTCAGCAAAGAGCACAATGTTTTCAATGAGATTCATATATGAAAAATGAGTCAAGGCCCCACTGGAAATTGAATCTTCATAGTCACATCCCCTATAAATGTAAGGCAAGACGATTGATGAATTCATTTCATCTTCTATATTGCAGATGGCTTTTGCCATCAAATATGAGGATTCAAATATGCTGATGTTATTGCCGGATATTTCCCACTGCCCAGGCAATAAGAGATTATTGTTTATATAATCATATAGGCTTATGGAGGAGTTGATTATCTCTTCAAGTGTGAAATTCATTGAATCATGGGTAACATTTATCCAGCCTGTTCCTGAGCAGGAATCATAATCATCATGGCCATTATAGGTTAAAGTTGCTTTCCATAATCCTTGAGAAAGATTTAAATTAATGGATCCGGCGCCTTCATCATCAGTTATGCTTGTGTAATTTATGCCATTGACATTCAATGTCACTGTTTGGTTGGGAAAAGCCAGTCCGTCGGATAGGAGTCTGTAATGGAATTTTCCTTGGGAATAGAGGTTTTTGGATACGTTGACAAAGAAAGTGTTATGCATAATGATTTGGATGTTGGTTGGGCAATAGCATCCCAAGTAGTCATTATCGCCATCGAAAAAGATTGAAGCCTCGTAATATCCTTTGGCCATGTCAAGGTTTAGCATGACCTTTCCGTCAGAGTCTGTGTTTATATAATGGTCTTGTCCGTCTAGGGTGATTTTCATGGTTTTGTTCACTAAGTAGTTGCCGTAATCATCTTTTAAATATGTGATTAGGTTTGTGTCATTTTGATAGTATTTGATTATGCTTGAAGGTGTTATGATGTTGGTGAATGCTTTTTCAACTGTGATTGTAATGGTTTTGTTGGATGCGGCATATGTGGAATCTCCGGCAAAGCTGATTTTTGTGGTATATGTTCTGGGATGTGCGCGTATGGTTAAGGTGAACTTGCCATCGGAATCTGTAGTTCTTGTATATATGGTTCCGGAAAAATTTAAGACTACGGTTTTTCCTGATATTGGATTGCCTGAAGTTGTTTGAAGATATGCCACCAGATTTGTTCCATTCAAATAACGTTTAGTGAAACTGGAAGCAACAATTTTTGTACTTATCTTTGAACGAGGATTAGAGGGAACCTCCTTAGAATCAGAAACGGAACCATCTGATGAATCCAACTCTTCATCAAAATCTGAACTTTGATCTAAATTAGGTGATTCAACATCATCTGTATCATTTATTTCGTTATCACTGAAATAATCATCCAGCAAACTGCTGTCATTATCTATAGTAAAATTTGAATCCATAACATCATTATTATTGTCAACATCACTAGCACTAACACAAGAAACGGTTAAAAATAGTAATAATATTAAAGAAGAAATATAAAAGACTTTTTTAAAAGAAAAATCATCAAAAGATAACATGACAATAAACCTCCCATATAATATAGCTATAAATTATCCTATTCACACTTAATTTCAGAAACCCCTCAAAAACACTTGAAAAAAAAAAATAAAGTGCAAAGATAAATAATTAGTTAAAAATAAAATGAAAAAAATAATGTATAATAATATTCTCAATTTAATATATGTTCTTAGAATATATAATATTTATTAGAAAAATCCAAATAATAGAAAAAATAAAAAATAAAAAATAAAAAAATATGAACTATTTTTTAAGGTTTTTATTTCAAAAAGACTTATTTTAAAACAAATGCTTATCCTTTTTTGATTTTAGGACCTGATTTTGCAGTGTTTCCAGAATACTTGACAGAAGACATTGTCAATTTTCCGCCAGTTTGGAATACAACTCCACCATAGGTCGCATGGTTTTTCTTGAATGTGCATTTTACGAATTTGACACTCTTTCCTTGAAGTCTTAATACACCAGCGCAATGTTTCAAGACTTTACCTCCTTTTGTTTTTACAGTCCAGGAAGCAACCTTTTTAGCTTGGTTTGATTGGAAAAGACAACCGGTTATCTTTGCAACAGTTGATTCAGCGAACAATGCTCCAGCCATACCTGCCTTATTGCTGATGAATTTGCTGTTCTTAATGGTGAATACTGATCTCACACCCATCCAGAAAACTCCTCCACCTTTATATGCAGTGTTTTCCTTAAAGGTACAGTTGGAAACTGTAATGTATACCTTATTCTTATTCTGACTGCAGGCATCCATCACGCCTCCATCTTCGTAAGCATGATTCTTATAGAATTTGGAATTTCCGATTACCAATTTCTTACCATTAAAAGTTATTGCTCCTCCATCTTCATAAGCTACCTTATTGGTATTGAAAGTGCATTTATTGATCTTTAGGTAATCAGGTTTGTATCCATATACAGCACCACCATGGTTTGATGCCTTATTGCTGGTAAATGTACAGCTTGTCAAATTATGGCTAGTACCTAAATTATAATAGATTGCACCACCAGTAAATTGGTATTTGGTAGCTTTGCTATGGCTTTTCAATGCTGTGGAAAGACAATAGTTGGTTTTAAAGGTTGTGCCTGTAATGGATGAAGTCTTTTTGTATGCATGAATTGCTCCTCCATGACCATTGGATTTTCCATTTTCAACCTTGTTGCTTATGAATTTTGAATTCTTGATTACTAGCTTTGAGGTAGAAGTGTAAATTGCACCACCATTCAAGCTAGCCTTATTGCTTTGGAAAGTACAGCCATCAATATTCAATTTACCATTATAAAGGTAAATAGCTCCTCCCTTATCAGAAACTTTATTTCCTGTAAAATTACATTTCTTAAGATTTAAAGTAGATCCAGAAGCATAAATGGCTCCACCAATAGTAGCTTTTGCATTTTTCAAAACAATGTTCCTAAGGGTTACTGTTACACCAGATATGCGGAATATGTCAGTTTTGTTTTGAGCATTGATGTAATGGCCTTTACCATCAATAACCACATTATACTTTATTGAAAATGATTTTGTGATCTTAAGGTTTGCAGTTAAATAAATTGTCTTTTTGCCTTCTTTTAAAGCAGTGTTTAAAGCACTGACTGTTGATACATATGCTGTATCTGATGGGACTGCTGGAGTTGTTGTAGTAGTTGTTTCACCAGTACCATTACCAGACTCAGAAGTACCATTACCTTCACCAGAATCAGTACCATTACCATCGGTACCATTACCAGACTCAGAAGTACCATTACCTTCACCAGAATCAGTGCCGTTTCCGGACTCACCAGCATCAGTACCATCGCCATCAGAACCATTACCTTCACCAGTGCCGTCATTAGGGTCTATATCATTACCATCATTACCTTCATCACCAGAACCACCATCTTCAGAATCATACAGTGGGTTACCAATTCCTAAAGCAAGCTTTTCATCTACGCTTGAGGAAACTGGATCATGACTTTGATCTAATTCAAATACATTATCATCTGCTGCTGCAGAAACAGCATTAGCACAGCAGATTAATAAAAAAAGGAATATAAATATAGAAAAATATTTTAATTTCATAGTCTCCCTCTCCCCCATTCATTAGTCTAAATTAATTAATATTAATAGTATAATATCTTTTTTTAATTGTTTATATACTTTATCAAGTTAATCAATAAATTTTGAAAAGTGGTGAACAGAAGAAGATAAAAAGTAACAATAAAAAAAAGCAATATCAAAAAATTAGAAAAAAAGTTAAAAATAATAAAAATAGAAACTAGTCAGGTGCTCCCAACTAGTGAAAATAATTTTGGTCAAGGTTCTACGAACTGAAGTTCGTGAAGCTTAGCTAAGGTTCCCAAACACCTAAAAGCTTTTCGACTTCATCCTGGAAATCCAAGAACTCTCTTGATTCCCTTTGCCTAGGTCTTTCAAGAGGAACCTCCACTACATCCTTTATTCTACCTGGCCTCTTGTCCATGATCACAATCTTGTCTGCCAAATAGACCGCTTCATCAACATCGTGAGTAACGAAAAGAATAGTGGTTTCAAACCTTTTCCAAACTCCAATCAACTGTTCCTGCAAGGTATGCCTATTCAACATATCAACTGCTGAAAACGGCTCATCCATAAGCAAGACAGGAGTGTGATTCAATAAGGAACGGATAATAGCTACCCTTTGCTTCATACCACCGGAAAGCTCATGAGGATAACTGTATTTGAAGTCAGCCAATCCCACTCTTTCCAAGTATCTTTCAGCAGCAGCAAGATTTTCTTCCTTACTGTGCTCTCCAGATAAATTTAATCCAAACATTACATTATCTAAAACATTTAGCCAAGGGAATAAAGAATACTGTTGAAAAATGAACCCTCTTTCTTTTGAAGGACCTTCTACACGTTCTCCTCTGTCGTAGATCTCACCTTCATCAGGTTCTTCCAAACCTGCAACCATTCTCAAAAGGGTTGTCTTTCCACAACCTGAAGGTCCTAAAAGACAGATAAGCTCTCCATCATCAACATGTAAATTGACATCTTTCAATGCCATGAAATCCTTATCTTTTGTAACAAATGATTTAGAAACATTTTTTATATCAATTGCCAATATAAACACCTTTTAATAATAAACTGAAACTGGTAAATATTCTCTCTCCTTTATCACTAATTTACCAGAATATCCTTTCTTGTGCCTTTCTAAATCCATAATCAAACACAATACCTATTATACCGATAATTATCATACCTACCACTACAGTTCCTGGCTGGAACAATTGACTTGCAGTCAATATCATATATCCTAAACCTCTGCTGGATGCAATCATCTCTGCGGATACGGTACACATCAAAGCGATACTTACCCCTACCTTAAGCCCTGAAACGATATAAGGCAATGCGGAAGGAAGCACGATTTTAGTTAGAATGTTCCAATTGTTTGCACCTAAAGTTTGAGCAGCTTCAATCAAAACATTATCGGTTCTCTTTACACCATCAATGGTATATACGAGTACAGAGAATACACAACCGATAAAGATTACGAATACTGCTGAGGATAAGCCAATACCAAACCAAAGAATGGAAAATGGAATCCATGAAATAGGTGGGATAGGTCTTAAAATACTGATGATCAATGAACTTAATCTGTCTAAAGTCTCATACCATCCAAGAACTATTCCTAAAGGTATTGCAACTGCAGATGCAAGGAGAATACCAGAAAATACCTTTATAAGAGTGCTTGAGGTATGCATAGCCAATTTTCCATTAGTTAACAAAGTCCATGCTGCAGTAAATACATTTATTGGACTTGGTAAAATATAGTATGGAATCATGTGCAAACCATCAGTAAGAAGATACCAAATAACCAGGAGTATAGCCGGCAATATAAATGGTAAAACTTTTTTCTCAATATTCACATAAATCACTATCTAAAAAATTATTTAATATAATTTATTAACCAATATTCTTGCTTAAAAATAACTTTTTTAAAAAATTAATAATAATTAATTAATGAATTATATTATCATTATATTAATGTTTTAAAATACAATAAAATAATATTTTTCTAAACAATTATGTTTGAATTATATTTTGAACGAAATGAGGAACCAAACGGAACGTCAAAATAGAGTGCGTAAAATAAGGAGCGGTCTTCCATTATTTTATGCAGTGTACACCGGCATGCCTACATAATCTAATGCCTCTTTAATCTTTTACAATA
>NZ_JAZNIB010000291.1:0-5065 GCF_045577275.1 Methanobrevibacter sp. | reverse complement strand
TCTACAACAGGAGAACCAATGGTTTTAGCTGAAATGGTTACGGAACAGTTGGAGGTTCCTCCTCTTTGTTCAGGACCATAACTTGGGTACCAAGACACTTCCTTACCTTCTGAACATGCTGCTTGAGCCAATGTAAGACCTGTACTTAATACACCTTGACCTCCGAAACCTACAATTTTGACTTTGCAGTCTTCAAAGTCCTCTTCAACTTTAGCGATTTCCTTGGTCCTGTCTACACCAAAGACTTCATCTAATGATTCAATTGAAAAGTCACTGACTGGCCTTTGCTTAGGTTCTCTTTCTTTGGATAAATCTCTAAATCTTTTTACTGGGAATTCCTTACCCATTTCATTAATCAAGAAGTCTTCCACTCCTTTCACATCTCTTTTAATGTTTGTTGGACATGGTGACAAGACTTCAACGAATGAGTAACCTTTTCCTTCCTTTTGAACCATCAAAGCCTTTTTAATAGCTATTTTAGCTTTTCTGATGAGTTTTGGATTAGCGAGAGATACCCTTTCAATGAATACAGGTGCCTTGAGGTTATCTACAAGTTCACACATATGCAATGGGTAACCTGCGAAATTAGCATCCCTACCGTTTTGACAGGTGACAGTCTTTTCACCAATCAAGGTAGTTGGTGCCATTTGACCACCGGTCATACCATAAACGGTGTTGTTTACAAAGAAAACTGCAATTTTCTCTCCACGGTTTGCTGCCTGCAAGGTTTCATTCAAACCGATTGATGCTAAATCTCCGTCTCCTTGATAGCTCATTACAATAGCATTGTCTTCAGCTCTTGAAATACCAGTTGCAACAGCAGGAGCTCTTCCGTGAGCAGTCTGTACATTACCTGCATTGAAATAGTAATAATTGAATACGGAACATCCTACAGGAGAAATCATAACTGATCTTTCTTGAATGTCCAATTCATCAATCACTTCACCAATCAATTTAAGAAGGATACCATGACCGCAACCAGCACAGAAGTGAGTGTTGTAAATGTCATTTCCTTTTCTTGGGTAGCTGTCATTTAAGGATTTTGGATTCTTAAGAACTTTTTCTTCTATTTCACTTTTTTGAACTTTCTCAGTATTTTCAGCACTAACTCTTATGTTATCCATCTTTTCACCTCCTTAGTCAACCACCCTATGGTTATGATAGTTGTCATTGTCTAATTCATCTTGATAATCCTTATCGGATAAGTAGGAAGCATCAAATTCCTTATCTTCACTATCTACCTTGTGACGTTCATCACTGCCTACCATCTCATAGATTTCATTAAGGATATCCTTAAGTTCAATTAATTTTCCACCCATTCTGTTAACCAAATGGACATCATCATAGCCAGCAGCCATTTTTACATCTTCTCTCAATTGGCCGTTACTCATTTCTACTGAAACGAATTTGACTCCTTTGTCGGCTAACTCTCTGATTCTTTTCTCTGGGAATGGGAATAATGTAATTGGTCTTAAGAGTCCTAACTTGATGCCTTTTTCTCTTGCGACATCAACTGCAGTTCTTGATAATCTGCTACTTGTTCCATAGGATACAAGTACAATTTCAGCATCTTCAACCATATACTCTTCATAAAGAACTTCATTTTCCTTGATTCTTTCATATTTCTCTTGAAGTTCAAAGTTGAAATCCTCTAATTGATCAAAGTCCAAGAAAATGGATGTAACTAAATTATCCATAGTTTCCTTATTTCCTCTTACAGCCCAAGAATCGTCAATTGTTGGTTCTACAGCTTCAGTTGGGAATGTCAATGGCTCTGCCATTTGACCAAGTGTACCATCAGCAAGCACCACTACAGGGTTTCTGTATTTTGTAGTGAGTTCAAATGCTTTCATGGTAAAGTCACACATCTCTTGAACACTGTTAGGTGCCAATACTATATTTCTATAGTTTCCGTGACCTCCACCTTTAACGATTTGATTGTAATCTCCTTGTTCAGGACCTATATTACCTAAACCAGGACCTGCTCTCATAATGTCCACAATTACTGCAGGCAATTCAGCACCTGCTAAAAATGTGAATCCTTCTTGCATTAAGCTGATTCCAGGTCCAGATGATGCGCTCATAACTCTGTGACCGGTTGAAGCTCCTCCGTAGATCATGTTTACAGAAGCCTCTTCACTTTCAGCCTGTACAAATTTTCTACCTAACATTGGGAAATATTTGGAAGCTTCATGGAGAATTTCACTTGCAGGAGTGATTGGATATCCGAAGAAACAATCACAGCCAGCGTATAATGCTCCAATAATTACTGCTGTATTTCCTTTTACAATTTGATTACTCATTTAAGCATCTCCTTTAGGTTTTCTAGTCCTTCTAGGAATATGAACTTCAATAGCTAATGGTTCTGGACAAGTATAATAACAATCTCCACAACCAATACAACCTTCTCCGGTATATTCTGCATATTGATATCCACTATCATTAATTTCTTCACTTAATTTAAGGCATTCCTCTTTGCAAACGCTAATGCATCTTAAGCATGCCTTACAATTGTTTTTACTAATGATTGGATATGGTTTTACTTGATTTTGATTCATTTACACACTATCCCTTTAATTTTAATACTTAATTAATTTAATAATCACAAAATTTTATAAGCATCCTATAAATTAATAATTAAAGTTTACTTCACAAAATTTTAAAGTTTTTGCAAATTTATTAATTAAAATTCACAAAATTTTAAAGTTCCTATTTCAAAATTAAATTTAAAAAAATAATAAATTTATAAAAATGAAAAAGAGGATTAGAATTTGTTTTCATCCTCAGTTCTAATGATTTTTCTTTGAATTTTACCACTGATGGTTTTAGGCAACTCTTCGACAAATTCAATCATTCTTGGATATTTATATGGAGCAGTTGCATGTTTTACATGATTTTGAATCTCTTTTTTAAGCTCTTCACTTGGCTCGAATCCTTTTGCAAGAACGATTGTTGCCTTTACGATTTGGCCTCTGAGTTCATCAGGAACACCTGTAATTGCACATTCTAAAACTGAAGGGTGAGAAATTACAGCATTTTCCACTTCATACGGTCCAATACGGTAACCTGAAGATTTGATTATATCATCATTTCTACCTACAAATGTGTAATAACCGTCCTCATCCACATAAGCGGTGTCTCCACAGTGGTAAAAACCGTCATGACATACTTCATCAGTTTTTTCCTGGTTTCTATAGTATTCCATAAACAAACCTACAGATTTTTCTCCACTGATGTCAAAACAGATTTCTCCTTCAGAACCGATGTCCACAACATTATGATCTGAATCCAAAAGGCTTATCTTATATGCTGGGGATGGTTTACCTACACAACCAGTTTTAGATTCCATCCAAATGAATGTAGCCAATGAAAGGGTTGTTTCGGTTTGTCCGAATCCTTCCTTAATCTCAAGTCCTGTGAATTCCTTGAATTTGTTGAATACTTCAGGAGGCAATGGCTCTCCAGCAGTGGTTGCATATTGAATATTTGAAAAGTCAAATTGAGACAAGTCCTCCTTAATCAGGAATCTGTAGATTGTTGGAGGTGCACAGAAAGTGTTTACCTTATTTTCAATGATCTTTTCCATTAAATCCAAACCATTGAATCTAACATAATCATAAACAAATACAGCAGATCCTGAAATCCATTGCCCATAATAGTTACCCCATACAGCCTTACCCCAACCGGTATCAGCAGAAGTGTGGTGAACACCGTCTTCAACAACATTATGCCAGTATTTAGCGGTAATCAAGTGTCCAATTGCATAGGTATGGTCATGTGCAACCATTTTAGGGTTTCCAGTAGTTCCGCTTGAGAAATAAATCAAAAATGGCTCATATTCATGGGTAGCATCCTCACCGGTTGGCCTTTCGAATTCATCACTCATCTTATCCATTTCTTTATCAAAATTGAACCAGCCTTCCTTATCGATGTTACCTACTAATGCCTTTTTAAGTTCAATGCCTAATTCCTTCTCACAAGCTTCATAATCTGGAATCAATTGGTCCTCTTCAACAGATACAACCATTTTGATGCTTGCATTTTCAACACGATAAACGATATCGTGAAGCTTTACCATATGAGTTGTTGGAATAGCTATTGCACCTATCTTGTGAAGTGCAGTCATGCAGATCCAAAATTCATATCTGTTTTTTAAGGTAAGCAATACTGCATCTCCCTTATTTATTCCTTGGGATTTAAAGAAGTTTGCAGCTTTGTTAGATAATTTTTTCATATCTGTAAAAGTAAATACTTTTTTCTCATTGTCATCGCACCAAATTAAAGCGATTTTTTCTGGATCTATTCTTGCATATTCGTCCACCACATCAAATCCAAAATTAAAATCCTTTGGTACATTAAATTCAAAATTATCGTAAAAATCCTTATATGATTTAAAATCAACTCTTTTTACGAAGTTTCCTATTAAAGATGTCATTATATCACTCTATTTTAATCTAGCTATAATTCCCCTTGAATATAGCATATTTTATATTTTCAAACACAATTTTAATTATTATTTTTATTTAATTTACATAATTACAGCTAAAAATTTAGCTTTTTCACCATTTAATGCAATCATAGCATGTTTACAAGTTGCATCGAAGAAAATTGAATCTCCTTCGTTTAAGATAATTTCATTATCCTTAATGAATATTTTTACGCTTCCTTCAAGAATATAGTTAAATTCCTGACCTGCATGTGCATTTAAAGAAGGAATGGCATCTTCTTTAGGATCTACAGTTACAATAAACATTTCTGCTTTTTTATGAACAAACTTTTTACATAAGTTTTCATACTTGTACTCTTTCCTTCTGTCAACAGCAAAACCCTTATCAGCTCTTGTTACATCAAAGTAAGTCATACGGGTTTCTTCACCAGTAAGAAGTAAAGCTAAATCAACCTTAAAGATATGTGCAATTTGGTATAAGAAACTAGCAGGAATATCTACAATACCGTCCTCATAGGAAATATAAGTTTCTTCATCAACGTCTAGTTCTTTAGCAATTTCTTCTGTTGTAATATCGGATAATTCTCTTAATTCCTTAATTCTCATACCGATATCTTT
>NZ_JAZNIB010000290.1:0-5127 GCF_045577275.1 Methanobrevibacter sp. | reverse complement strand
AAAGCTGATTCTGCCATTCAATTCATATGTTCTTAAGATATCAATCAATTCCCTTTCATCCCTTTCTAGGCCATCTGTTGACTTGACGGTAATGAAAGTTGTTTTGGTGAATTCAGTATCATCTTCAGAGTCCACTCCAAGTTTACCTCTGTCAATCAAATCCATAATCGTAGCTTGGAAAGCCTTCTGGTCCAAATCTCCAACATTCTTTCCAAATCCGCTCATAAGTGCATTTACAAATGCAGGAGGGTCATTAGTAGGAGGTTCATGCTCATAGATTCCTTGATAGTCTGTTTTTGGTTCCCTTCCAATCCTATAATAGATTGCAAGTGGAATTGCACATAATGCAAGCAAGAGATAATTGACTACAGAACCTACAGTGCTTAAGAGACTCTGAGTATTCTCCTCATCCTGCTGCATACTTCTTATCTTATCAGCAGCAGTTTGATTGATATGCTGTGCAAAAGGAGTGACTTCTCCGAATTCGCTTAAAGGAATAAGTGCCCTTGCCTCAACATAGCTTCCTTCAGATACGCCATCACTGGTGATGACCAAATTGCCATCAGACCATTTAGCTTCTGCATCACTGTAAGCAGGATTAATCCAATATTCAAGCTTTTTGTCACTTGGGAAGCGGATTACAGCATCAAGGGAGCCTAAACTTTCTTCCCATTCATCTCCCCAAACCTTATATTGGAGCTCTCCAACATCATTGTAAATCTTTACAACATGGGTAAAGTCGTATTGGAGATATACCTTGACATTGGTTCCAGATGAGATGCCTTGGGTTTTGGCTGCATCACGATAAAGATAGATCTTTATCCTTTCCTCACCGTTATAATTGATGACCTGATAATCGTAGTAGGCACCATCAACCTTAACTTGAAGATTCTCAATGCTCTGACCTTGCTTTAGGGGAATGTCCCTATATACACCATGTGCGGAACTTGAGAAATGATAATCAATCTCTTCATAAACATTGATCAATCCATCATCATATACCTGTATATCCACATTGGCATATGGAATTGAATAATCTACAGCAGAGACTGCAGGCAATACGGATATAAAGAATATTGAGACGATAATAATGGCCAATGCCTTATTTTTTAAATTCATAGTTTCACCTATTAATATATGGAGAATAAACCCCATATATTAATTAAATCTAAATTAGAAGATTAGAATTAAATTTAATCTAATTTTTAAATCTATTTGACTTTGGTTCATTTTTTAATTAGAATTCAACTTTAGGTACAGATCTTGCTTCACCAGCAGCTTCGAAGAAGTCAGCTTCATTAAATCCGAAAAGATTTGCAAAAATATTGCTTGGGAAGGTTTGACATTTGTTGTTGTACATTAAGACTGTATCATTGTAAAACTGTCTGGAGTAAGCGATCTTATCTTCTGTTTGAGCCAATTGAGCTTGCAATTCCTTGAAGTTTTCATTTGCCTTCAATTCAGGATAGTTTTCTGCAACTGCAAACAATGTCTTCAAAGTGCTTGACAATTGGTTGTTGGCTTCACTGATTTCCTTTACGCCATTTGCATTCATCAAGCCTGCTCTTGCAGCTGTCACGTCTTCAAATACAGATTTTTCATGACCTGCATATCCTTTTACGGTTTCTACCAAGTTAGGAATCAAATCCGCTCTTCTATTCAATTGAACATCAATTTGAGCCCATGCATTCTTTACTTTATTTCTTGCAGTTACGAGGCCGTTGTAAATGCCTACAATAGCTATAAGAATAATGATTATTAAGATAATTAAAATTATTAATATAATGCTCATAGTTTCACCCACGAAAATTTTCATAATCCTAATTAGAATTACAATAATTATTTTATTTCTCAATTAATAATACCAATTAGAATTACAATAATTATTTTATTTTTCAATTAATAATACCAATTAGAATTACTATAAAATTATTTATTTTCATTTAAATATTTATTCTTTTGTATTTTAATTTGATGAAATAATTTATTTTTAAATAAAGTTTACTGAATATAACTTAAAATAAATATAAAAAAAGATATGTGAGTTATTTACTTTCTAAGGGCATAAACTGCTATTGGAAGTGCAAGCAATGTAATAAAAGAAGATATAAAGTAAACTGGAGCATATCCACTGCTTAAACTAACAAATGAACCTAACAATGCAGGTCCGAATCCCATTGTTCCATCACAAAATATGTAGAATGTTGATATTGCATAAGGACGGCGATTGACAGGTGCATCCCTTGTAACGATAGCAGTACAGGCAGAATTCAATGTACCGAAACCGAGTGCTGCGCAAACTGCACAAATCATGACTGTCAATGTGGAAGGCATCCAAGCGATGAGGAAAAGACCAATAGACTGTGCAATGATTCCTGTGTAAACTATGATTTTATCCCCATATGTATCCTGTATCTTTCCTGCTATAGGACGTGATGCAACCAAAACGATTGAATACACTATAAAGAACAATGAAAATGCACTTATCAAATCAGTCTCAACTGCATAAAGCCTGTAAAATGACAATATTGAAACATATCCAAGACTTGTCAATCCTGTAAAAAGGGAAACTGGAATGGCAGGAACTTCAAATATCTTATCTATGATGCCATATTTTGGCTTCTCTTCAAGAATACCATCATTATTTTCCATTTCAAGATTTTCTTTATCCTCATCATTCTTCAAATCATATTTTCCTATATCCAAAATGAGAATGCATAATAATGCAATGAAAGAGAATGCTGTAGCAAGAGCAAATGATCCTAAGGCACCCCAATGATCATAGAAAAATCCTGATATATAAGGTCCTAAACCAACAGCAATGGTTGTTCCTAGCATAAAGTATCCAAAAGCTTCTGCAAATCTTTTCTTAGGAAGTATTGCACTTGCAATGGTAACGATTGCATTTGCAGAGGCTCCAAATCCAAGCCCATGGATAAATCGAACGATTAAAAGTAGAGTGACATTATCTGCAAAAAAGTATAGAATGCAGGCTAAAAAGTGAATGCTTAAAAAAACAATGGCCAATCTTTTCCAGTTCATCCGTTCAAGTGCATTGGCAGAGTAGATTCTTGAACAAAGCCCACCGAAGATATATATTCCAGAGACTAATCCTGCAATGCTTGCACTGGTTCCCATAGATGTGGCATACTCTGTAACAGTAGACATCAATGCATACATTACAAGTGCTGAAAAGAGGAGTGCAGAGAATATTAAAAAGAAATCCATTGTAAATATTTTCTCATCATTTTGACTAATTGATTTTTCCACATTCATCATTAATTGTTTTGTATTTTTATATATAAAAAAGTAGTTAAATCTATAAAAAATATTTAAAAAAGGTAGTTAAAACCTAAAAAATTATTAAAAAAAATATAGTTAAAAGAGGAAATAATTAAAAAAATAGTTAAAACCTAAAAAATTATTAAAAAAAATATAGTTAAAAGCGGAAATAATTAAAAAAATAGTTAAAAACTAAAATTATTAAAAAAAGCAGTTAAATAATTAATGATTTATTAAAAAAAAGTAATTAAAATTGATAATTACTATTCAATTATCCTGGATTTCCTTTTAGTTAATATAAAACTCATAACCAAGACAACAACAACAATAATCAAATCAATCATCAATTCAAATGCACTTGCTTCATAAAATAAATCATAGAGCCCATAAATCCAGATTCCTAATATTAAAACAGGCAATAAGTATTTGATTACAAAAATCCATTTTTTACCTACCTTTATGGTTCCATGGTCATTTAAAATTGGAACAAGGTCCTCAATCTTATAGAACCATCCAAAGATTATGCATTGCAATCCAATCAAAAACAGAATGCCGAACTCATTTATGAATTCATCAATGATTCCAATCAAATAGCTGCCGATTCCTGTAGTGAAGAGAAGTGAAATTGCACAACCGATAATCGATAGAATTGTAGTGGCCTGCCTACGGCTTAAATTATATTTATGGCTTATGGAGGACAACATAGGTTCAAACAGTCCTAAAGCAGATGTGATGCCTGCAAAGAAAATGGCCAAGAAGAACAAAGGAGCCAATACTTTAGCGAATGGTCCCATAACATTAAAGATCATTGGGAATACATCAAATACAAGTCCAGTACCCTCTGCAACAAGATTGCTTAACCTTATTCCTGAATGCAAGGACATGAATCCAAGAACTGAAAACACACCAAAAGCAGTGAATATTTCAAACAATGAGTTTGCTGCAACAACCAACAATACATTATCTGCCAATTTTGATTTATCCGGAAGATAACTGGCATATGTCATTGCAATAGCCTGACCCATACTCAAGGAAAAGATGATTTGACCGCATGCAGCAAGCCAAATGTCAATGTCCAAAAGGGTGCTCCAATTAGGCCTGATCAATGCATAAATACCTATCATATGTCCAGGTAGTGTAAATGCATAAAATACAATGATAGCCATCATCACAAACAATGCAGGAATCAAAACCTTAGCAACCTTTCCTATTCCTTCATTGAGGTCCTTATGTGAAATGAACCATAAAATTGCCCAAATAAAAAGGGTGGCAATAGCTGTAGGAATTAACACAGTCCACGCATTAGCCAGATTGGAGTCTCCTCCAACGAAATTCGCAAAGTAAACTGTCGGATCTGCTCCCCATGAAAATGTAAAGCTTGACAGTAAATAGATTAAATCCCAACTAATGATGACCATATAATAGCATACTACTATAAATACAAATAGAAGAAGCATCCAAGCAATATACTCAAATCGCTCATTTATTGACTTTAATATATTTGAAAATGAATCCTTGAAGCTGAAACCAAGTCCGTATTCAAGTATTAAAAAAGGAATTCCCAATATTGCAATAGCTAAAAAATAAGGAATGAAAAATGATCCTCCACCATTGGAATACAATACATAACTGAATCTCCATATGTTTCCAAGCCCAACTGCTGCACCAATCATTGCCAATAAAAATGAAATTGAACTATCCCATTGTAAATTTTCACTCATAAAATTACCCATTACATTTAGTATTATTACTTTTATTTAAATCAATATATAAAATTTAAGAAAAAATGTCACTATATAAAAGATAATAAAAAAAATTAAAAAATCTAACAAAATATCACTATTT
>NZ_JAZNIB010000289.1:0-5567 GCF_045577275.1 Methanobrevibacter sp. | reverse complement strand
TCACTTTACTCACAAGCATTAAAAGAAGACAACACTTATGACTTGAACCTGCTTAAAGAGCAAATCAAAAACATTACATTATCAAGACTGAATAAAGGAAACTTCATTAACGGAAGGCTCCATGAAAAATCATGTTAATAATTATATCAAATAGTTAATCAATACTAAATCAATAGTAAATCAATTAGTAACTAATTAGTAAATCAAATTTTATTACTCGAGGAAAAAACAATGAAATTACCTGAATTACTGGCACCTGTAGGATCTGCAGAACATTTGAAACTGGCAATATTGTCTGGTGCAAATTCCATCTATCTCTCTGGAGAGAACTTTGGAGCAAGGAAATATGCAGAAAACTTCTCAGTTCCAGAAATAAGAGAAGCGGTCAAATATGCTCACTTGCATAACGTGAAGGTTTATGTAACAGTCAATATCCTAATCAAGGAAGGAGAATTGGAAAAAGTGGCAAATTACCTTTTGGAATTATATAAGATGGGTGTAGACGCGGTTCTCATTCAGGACATTGGACTGGTGAAACTCATAAATGAAAACATCCCCGAACTTACAATCCATGCCTCAACCCAAATGAACATCCACAATATTGAAGGAATCAAATGGGCATCAGAACATAATATAAAAAGGATTGTTCTTCCAAGGGAAACTGAAATGAATGAATTGAAAGAGATTATCGATTATGCGCATTCATTAGGTATTGAAATAGAGATATTTGCCCATGGAGCATTATGCTACAGCTATTCAGGGCATTGCCTGCTCTCTTCCATGCAAGGTGGAAGAAGCGGAAATAGAGGAACCTGTGCTCAACCTTGTAGGGAAAGGTATGAATTGAACATCAATAAAACCAAGAAAATCAATCCTAAAACCGAAGGAGAGTACCTCCTATCCCCAAAAGACCTCTCATTGTTTGAGCATCTTGACGAGATAGTCAATCTTGAAGTGGACAGCATAAAGATAGAAGGGAGAATGAGAAGCAATGATTATGTTGCAACTGTTGTCAAAAACTATAGGAAAAGACTCAATAAATTAAGATATGACAAAACAAGCCAAGCATTGAATAGAAATATCAAGGAATTGGAAAGAAAAAGCAAGGGCAAGAAAGGAAGAAGCACCGATTTGAAAAAGGCTCAAGACAAGGAGAACATTGCAAAGCTGAAACAAGAACAGAAACTGCAGAATCTTGAATCCCTTGAAGAGCTTGAATTGGTCTTCAATAGAGAATTTACAACAGGGCATCTCATCCCAAAAAACAATCCTATGATAATGAACAGGAAAAAGCCTGGACACCAAGGATTATATGTCGGAAAGATCCACAGATACAATCCTCAAACTGAAGAGATTCACATTTTACTTAAGGATAATCTTATTCACATTCCAGAAAAGGGAGACGGAATACTGATTGAAAATAATCCTAATTTGGATGTTGATGACAACAAATCCAAAAGGGATGAGAAAAAATTAAAGACAAAACAGGATAAAAGAGCCAAAAGAAAGGAAAAGAGAGCTAAAAAGGAAATCAATCAAGATAATCAGAATGATGGATCCATCCAAACCTATGGATTCGACATCTCATCTAAACCAGTCTTAAAGGATTCAAAGGACAGACATTGGAGAAAAAGAGAGAAAGACAAGGACATTGAAGGAAAGCTTCTGGTTATCAAAAGGGTTAGGGAAAACAAAAGAATCAATTTCCCACTCGTAAAAGGCTCAAAGGTTTACCTTACAAAGAAAAACTCATTGATAAATGAAGTGAAAGACCTTCCTCACAAAAAAGAGGAGCATTATATCAAAAAATCATTATTGGAACTTTACTTCCACATAGACAGCGACAATTATCCTCACTTAAAAGGAAATCTGAAATTGGATAACGGCAAAGTGATCACCTTAAAAATCAAGGGAGAAAAGGCTTGGGAAGAAGCTATCAAAAAACCAATATCCAATGAGACAATTAAAAAGCAGCTATTGAAAATTGGAGATTTGCCTTATTACATTGAAAAGATTACAATAAACAACAATAAAAGTTTGTTCTCTCCAATAAGTGAAATCAATGAACTTAGAAGAACCTTCTTCAACAAGCTTGAAGAGGAGATAATTGAAAGCTACAAGCCAAAGTTAGAGGATTTGGAAATAGCTAAAAGAAACATCAATAGCTTCAATGAAGAGTTGAGAAGGAAAATTGATTTGAAATCAAAGGTTAAAAACAGTGCTGAAGAGGAATATAAGCTATCAGCATATATCAATAGCTTGGAAATATTAAGAGGCCTTAATAATAAAAAATCAGTTTTTGATAGAATCTATTTGGAAATACCTCCAAATAAGGACTTTGAGGAGATAAGCCAGGAAATATTGGAAAACAAATCTCTCAAGGAACATGACTTAAACATAAGCTATTGCGTAAACTTCCTGAAGGAAGCTATTGAAATCTCTAAAGATCAAGATTATAAGCTAATTTGGAAACTTCCAGACATTGCACCTAAGCAAACAAAGGAATCAATAATTAAGATTATAGGAATCCTTAAGAAAATGAATCAGGAGATTGACATAATGACCAGCTTAATTGGATTGGACGAGTCATTAAAAGATAAGTTTGATGTCAATCTTTATGGAAATTATCCATTGAATGTCTATAACATAGAGGCTGTGCTGGAGAGGAATAATTATAAAACATTATCCATATCTCCTGAAATCTATAAGAAAAACATCAAGGATCTTATGGAAGACTACTGTAAGGAAATCTCAAAAGACACATCACTTCCAGAATTGGAAGTCTTGGTTCATGGAAATATCGAATCAATGATTACAAGAAAGGAACTTGTTTCCAAAAAGCAATTGAAGCTTATCAGCAAATACAGCCAAAAGCAAAGAAAGGGAAACAATGATTCTTTTGATAATAGATATTATATCGATTCAAATGAATACTATCTTAAAAACAGAAGAAATCAGTATTATCCAATCAAAACCAATTTGAACGAGGATATGACAATAATCCTAAACTCTGAAGAGCTTTGTCTGATTGATGAGATAGGCTATTTGAAATCAATAGGAATTTCCAACTTTTCAATTGATGCAAGATGGAAATCATTGGATTATATTGCAGATATTGGAAAGGCATATCGAGACATCATTGATGAAAAAGCACAAGATTCCAGCGAATCAGAAAATACAATAGCTAAATATTGTCCTGATTTGACAAAAGCCAATTTTGATAAAGGATTGAAATAACAAAATAATAAAATTTACAGAATTATTAAATTTTACAAAAAGAAATCAATATTCAAATCATGCAAGAATTGGAATTATTGAAAATCAAAAGATTTAAAAATTAATAGAAAAATAAAAAAAATTAATCATATAAGAACAAGTTATAAAATCATATTAAAAAAACTATAATTTCTCATTGAGGTAATCTTATGGAAGGAGCGCAATTACAGAACATTAAGGGTATTGGAGATAAATTATCTCAAAAGATCATTAATGAATTGGGAGGAGAAGAGGAATTGAATCAGGTGATTGAAAACCTTGACCTCGAAAGACTGATAAACATAGAAGGAATCAGCCAAAGAAAGGCAATCGAGATAATGAATCAATTAATCGGAAATCCTGCTCAAAAATTCCTAAAAAGTGAAAGGGCCATTCAGCTATATGAAGAAATCATAGAAAAAGTGCTAAGCTATTCAAATACCTCCTACTCCAAAAACAGAATATTGCTCCTTGCTCCCATTAAAGATGAAGAAATCATCAATGAACGCTTAGACTTTGTAATGAATGCCAAGGAAAAGGTAAGCGATCTTCCATTATATGACTTGGATAAACTTATGAAGAACCTCCATGAGCCTAAGGCATCAAAGCCTAATTATGATGCAAGCAAAGCAATCCTAACAGAAAGCCATGAAGATGCCGATTATTTAATGGATCTTGGATTGAACAAGTACTACACAATAATGACTGCATCCGATTCACCATTCTTCCAGGAAGAATTGAGAGGATATGAACTTATCTATTACATTTACACTGAAGGATTCCTTGATTTAGGAGACATGCCTAATTTAATCATGATAAATAAGGATGCTCCGATTTATCAGCTTGTACCTGAAGTTATTTTAGACTATTTCAAGGAAAACAGAGATTTGTTTGAAAGAGTTGCCAAGATTAAAGGAATATTAGGTGAGGAAACTGTCCTTAATGATGTTGGTCCAATACTTGATGAACTTGAATCCTATAAAACCAAAGAAGTGGATTTGGATGAAATTGTTAAAAATGAGAAGATATATGTGGACCATGAGTTGAAAGAAAGGATTCAAAATATAGACCTTGAAGGAGATGAAGTACTCGACTTATTAAACAATGCCTTACCTGCAAAACTAGAAGAAATATTTAACGAAATTTTAAGTAAATCAAAGGAAACAATTAAGGCAGAAAGTGGGATAGCATTTGACCCATTCATCAAGAAGTATCCGATTGAAATTGATGACATGGAAGTTGAAAGGGTGAAGATGGAAATTCTTTCAAATTCCGAAAACAATTATTTTGATAAAAAGATCACTGCTGCTGAACAATTGGCATCCATCAAGGAAGCTGCCGAAAGGGAAGTAAGTGAAATAATCAAGTTTGACTATGAATATGCATTGGGATGTTTCGCTTATCTTTATGATTTGAACAAACCAGAGTTCACCAATGAGTATGACCTTAAGCAAGCATTGCACCTGAACTTATGCCTAAGGGAAAGAACCAATCCAGAGGAAATCCAAAGAGTGGATTATAAATTGAATGAAGAAGAGAACATTGCATTGTTGACTGGAGCAAACAGTGGAGGTAAGACAACACTTCTTGAAACCATAAGTCAAATTGCCATCCTTGCACATATGGGACTTCCTGTACCTGCCAAATCTGCAAAGATAAAATTATTAGATGAAATATATCACTTTTCAAAAAAGAGATCTTTGGATGCTGGTGCTTTTGAATCATTCTTGAATGTATTCATGCCGATTGTAACAAGCGATAGCGAAAAATTGGTACTCTTAGATGAACTTGAAGGAATTACAGAATTGGAAGCGGCTGTAAAGATCATTTCAAGCTTCATTGAAATGATTGAGGAAAGCAATTCCTTTGCAATAATCGTAACCCATATGGCAAATGAGCTTATGAAATACACTGATATACGTGTAGATGGAATAGAAGCTACAGGGCTCGATGAAAACTATAACCTTATTGTGGACAGAACACCTAAGATGAATTACTTAGCAAAAAGTACACCAGAATTAATCATAAAAAGAATGTATAACAATTCACCACCAGAACTTAAAAAGGTATATGGTAAAATCTTGGAAAAGTTTTAAAAAAAGTAGATATTAAGTAGATATTTAATAAAATAGATTAAATTTGAATTAATCTATAAATCTTATTAAATATAATTGATATTTTGCCCGTATACTAACTCTCTTGCTTCACAGGTAGTTTACCCTTTCCTCCACGAGTAACCCTCGAAACAGGCAGCCTATCTAATGCCGGGTTTCTCCTAATCATCGACAGCTAAAGCTTCCCTCATAGAAGGA
>NZ_JAZNIB010000288.1:0-1569 GCF_045577275.1 Methanobrevibacter sp. | reverse complement strand
CTATTAAAATTTCATATTCAATGAATGTGTCGATAAATGGATTTAATATATCTCTTGGAACCTCAGAACCTACAACTATTTGTTGTTTTGTGTACTCCTCAACAGGTGCGCAAAAAAAGAAACTGATAACTCTACATTGTGGACCATTTCCAAATAAATCTTCAAACATCAAATCACCTACTGAACATGCTACATACGGTTGATGGTTATAATTCTAAAAAAAAGTAAAAAAAGAAGAGATTAAGAATCTCTTTAAATCTAATCATCCATGTCTTCAAATCTGGATTCTAATTTTTCCATTACACCAGGAAGTGAAGTGTATTCCATTTCTTCAGCAGGTAATCTGTGAGGTTCGAATGGACCGTGTCTTCTGATGTAAGTTGCAATTTTAGCAGCTTGTTCACGGGTAGGGTCGAATGCAGGGTCATCGAATAAGTCTACAGGACCGATTAATTCACCGTTAGCTACTTGGAAACCTAATCCTACTACTCTAGGTGGTCCGTCAAATCTGATTGGGTTTGCTTCTGCTTCGGATACAGGCATCATTGGACCGTTGTGGGATCCTCTCATCCATCCACTTACCATGTGTGGGAATGCAAATGGATCTACACATTCACCGTTTGCAGGGAAACCAGATTGTGCTCTTACGATACATACTGGGTCGTCTTTACCTACGTATTCGCCAGCCATTAAGTTTAATCTTTCAGTACTTACTGCAGCTGCGATTTCACCGTTTTTCTTCCATACTCTTTTAATTACGTATCTTCCGGTGGAACCGATTAATGCGAGTAAATCATACATTTCTTCAGGACAGTTTAAGACTACTTTTCTGTGTTCGATTACATCGAATACTTCAAATTTGAATCCATCGTGTAAGCTTGGGTCAATTACAAGACCTGCAGTGTTGAATGGATCTGCAAATATTCTGAATACCGGCAAGTTGAATGCACCAGGTTCGGTTTTGTCACAGCAGAATATGAGTACAGGATCAGATGGCCTTTCTTCAAATTCGATTTCTGCAACACCAGGACCCATACCTTTGATGTTACCGGAGAAGGTATCGGATAATAAGTCTTGACCTGCACCGTATAATTTCAATTCACGTGCTCTTTCAGTAGCTTTCATGAATGCAGTGTATGCAGTTTTGTGGACTTCTTCGTTTTCTTCCCCTTTGTCGTGGGTCATGATTAAGTCTATGTCGTCTCCGCAACGGGAGATATAGTAATCTTTTATGATGCCGGCTTCTAAAGCTTCGTTTAAAACTTCATCACAAATGTCCATTAATTCTGGGTGTGCGACACAGTGTCCGGACACACTTCCAATATCAGCTTTAATTACACTAACAGTAGTTTTCATATTAATAACCTCAATTAGTAAATTATTATTTACTAGACATTATTTATTTTTGATTTGTATACTATTTAATTATTATGTTTAAATAGGAATTTTTAAAATAAGTTTAAAACAATTTTAGAAATTGAAAGCAATTGTTGGTGATTTAAAAAAAAATATTTAATCGAAATTCAATCGTTGAAAAATAGATTCCATATATGCAATAGCTTTATCAAG
>NZ_JAZNIB010000287.1:0-6206 GCF_045577275.1 Methanobrevibacter sp. | reverse complement strand
ATAATAAAAAATTAATAAAATGAACAAAATAATAAAATAAATTAATGTTACTAGGTTAAATACTGTACAATTATAAAAAAACCTAAACAAAATTCAAAAAATTTCAAGAATATTTAAAAATATTTAAATACTTAATCCTATATAGTAATAATTACAATAAAATAAAATTTTATGTTAAAGAAGGTGAAATAAATGGGTAAACTAGATGGAAAAGTAGCAATTGTTACTGGATCAACCTCAGGTATGGGCCGTTCTACAGCTAAATTATATGCTGAAGAAGGTGCAAAAGTAGTTGTAACTGGAAGAAACGAAGAAAGAGCACAAGCTGTAGTAGATGACATTGTAGCAGCTGGTGGAGAAGCATTTGCAGTTATTGCTGATATGGCTAATGTTGACGACATTAAAAAGATCTTTGACGCAACCATGGAAAAATATGGAACTGTCGACATTTTATTCAACAACGCAGGACTTTTAAGTGTCACCCCTCTCTTAGACATTACCAAAGAAGAATGGGACAAAGTATTTGCAGTTGACGTATACGCTCCATTATACTTAACCCAATTAGTAGCTCCTGTAATGAAAGAAAAAGGAAAAGGTGTTGTAATCAACACTTGTTCAGTAGCATCCTACGCTGCACACTTCGGATTTGTAGGTTACATCTCATCCAAACACGCTATTGCTGGTCTTACCAAATCCATGGCATTCGAACTTGGTCCTGAAATAAGATGTAACGGTATTGCTCCTGGTGCTATCCACACCGCTATGGTAGATAGTATTGGTGGAGTAGAAGCATTACAAATGATGGTTGACGGAGCACCTATGAAAAGAGTAGGTCAAGGAGAAGATATTGCTGCATTAGCATTATTCCTTGCTTCTGACGAATCTGAATTCGTAGACGGTCAAATCATCAGATGTGACGGCGGATTTGAGTGTTAAGTTTTTTAAAGTAGTTGGATTTTTATCCTCTACTACTATTTTTATTTTTTAATTTAAATTCTATCCTTTATTAACTATTTTTATAAAAGATTTGTTTACTAAACAAAAAAAGCTATTTTAAAAATTAATTGCAAAATTAAAAACTATTTTTAAAAAAAGAAAAAAAGAAAAATATGAGAAATTTATTCTTCCGGCTTAGTAGAATACATTTCCCTTAACTCTCTTCTAAGGAGTTTCCAGCCATTTACCCTTGGAAGTTCGTCCATTGTAAAGATTTTTCTTGGAACCTTGTATCTTGCTAAGTATTCTTTAGCATAATCAACCAATCCATCAGGGTCCTCTTCTTCCTTCCATACAACTGCAGCTACAGGAAGCTCTCCTCTATGGCAGTCGCCAATACTGAAAATAGCTATTTCATCCACTTCAGGATATTTGATCAATGTCTCTTCAACTTCAGTAGGATATATTTTCCATCCGCTCATTACAATCATGTCTTTCTTTCTGTCTGTAATGAACAAACGTTCATCCTCATCAATATAACCGATATCTCCAGTAAGGAACCATCCATCTTCAAGGAATGATTCTTTGGTTTCCTTTTCCATTCCCCAATATCCTTTAGCTATTGCAGGGCCTCTAAGAGCTATTTCTCCATGTTCGTAGTGGCCTAAGGAAATGCTTGGATCATCTTCATCAACGATTTTAAGCTCAGAGAAACATACAGGGTGTCCTACGCTTTCATATCTGTCTGCTGTAGCATAGTCTTCAGGTCTAATTACAGTTCCTGTACCGATTACAATGGTTTCTGAAAGTCCGTATGCATTTATGATTGGAATATTGTATTGTTTCATGAACTTTTTCCAAATCTTTCTGTGCAATGGACCTCCACCACTGATGATTTCCCTAACTGTTGAAAGGTTTTCCCTCTTTTCCTCTTCAATATTTGTTAAGGTATGAATTACCGGAGGCATTCCTGACAAGACGCTTACCTCTTCGTCTTTACATAATTGAAGGTATTCATTTATTTCAAAGAAGTCCATTGTGATGGTTAATGCTCCAGCTCTAAGTGCAGCAATTGCCCATAATATTCCTACATGAGCCATTGGATAGATGCAGAGGAATGTGTCGTTTTCCTTATATGTCAATACATCACATGCATTGTGGATTGCTGTAAACCAGTTTCCATGGGTTAGCATGGAACCTTTAGGCTTTCCAGTTGTGCCTGAAGTGTATTGCAATTGACATAAGTCGTCCCATTCTGTTTCGCAAGCAGCTAAGGTATCGCTTCCCTTAAAGCTTTCACAGTCTTCTATTATATATGATTCTATGTTCAGTTCTTTTACAGTTTCTTTTGCATTGACATCAGTAATAATTAGTTTGGCATCAGAGTCGTTGATCATATAGTTCAGTTCTGATGCAGTTAGTATTCTATTGGTTGGAATAGCTATTGCACCGATTCTCCATATTGCAAGCAATGAAAATAGGTATTCTGGAGAATTGTTCAAATAAATCAATACTCTATCTCCCTTATCTATGCCCTTATCAATTAGGCTTTGTCCTATCCCAGATACAATCTCCAGTACTTCACATGAATTGTATCTTAAGTTTCTGCTTGGACAATAATAAACATCCTTATCCAATCTACGTGCATTAGCATCTATAAATGTGGTTATATTTAACATATTCTGCCTCTTTTGCTCATTTAATGAATTATAATTATAATTATTATTTCGTATTTTCTTCTGGATCAATATTTATTTTAAGTTCTCTATCTCTTTAATTACTGCATTTGTAACATCCATTGTCTTGTCATTTCCACCTAAATCAGGGGTTTTCACTTTTCCCTTTTCCAGAACGTTTTCACAAGCAGTCTTGACTTTTTCTGCCCAATACGGTTCGTTTAAATATTCAAGCATCATGGAAACTGATAATAACATAGCTATCGGATTTGATATGTTGTTTCCTGCAATATCCGGTGCAGATCCATGTACAGGTTCGAATAGTCCATGTTCATCCCCAATATTTCCAGATGGTGCAAGCCCTAATCCTCCAACAAGACCTGCAGAAGCGTCAGACAGTATATCTCCAAAAAGGTTGCTGGTGACTATCACATCAAATTCCTGAGGTTTTGTTAAAAGGTACATTGCTGTTGCATCAACATAGTAATCATTGGTTTTAATGTTTGGATAATCCTTAGCTACTTTGTAAAATGAGTCTTTAAACACTCCATCAGTCTTTTTCAAGACATTTGACTTATGCACACAGGTGACGGACTCCTTTTCCAGTTTGATTGCCTGTTCAAAAGCAAGTTTTGAAATCCTTTCACTGGCTTTTTTGGTTATTACCCTTTGAGCTATTGCCTTATTGTTCGCATCATCTATTGTCTCATTTCCTGAGTATAGCCCTTCTGTATTTTCCCTTACTATAAGAAAATCCAAATCGTCAAATAGGCAATCTATTCCCTTAAAGGATTTTATTGGCCTTAAATTTGCATAAGTGTCCAATTCTTGTCTGAGTGTTATGATTGGACTTTTTTGTCCAGGAGTTGAAGTGATCGCTCCAAAAAGAGTGGCTTTTGCATTTTTAGCTGTTTTTATAGTTTCTTCAGGGATTGTGGTTCCATTCTTATCAAAGCATTCCCTTCCAGCTTCCGCTTCTACAAAATCGAAGTTCAAATCCAATGATTCAAGGACAGCCACTCCCGCTTCTGTAACTTCCTTTCCTATTCCATCTCCATCGATTCTTGCTATCTTTATCATTATTCACATAATCCTTTTAATTTTATTTAAGTATATTATTATATGTATTTTCTATATATTAATCTTTTCAAAATAAAACATTGATGTATAAAAATGTACATTTTATTGGTATCTTAAAATAAATATTGGATTTTGAAAGTTAAAACAAAGTTTATTTGTATTCTATAATATTGTTCGTAACAAGTCGAAATATTTATATACTTGTAAATTATAATAATAATTAAGTATATTCAATTGTAAAGATAGTACTATAATATTCATTATAATTGGATGAATTTTAAATTAATAAAATTATTTAAATGTTTTAGGATGGTAATAATATGGAAAAATCAATTGATGATCTTATATTAGACTTAAAGGATTCTGATGATTTCGTTAGAGAAGAAGCAATAGGTTCACTTGAACTTAAAGGAGAAGAAGCAGTTGAACCTCTTATTGCATCTTTAGATGAAAGAGATAAAAACATTAAGCTTGGTGCAATTGAAGTCTTGAATGCTATTGGTGATAAAAGAGCTATTCCTGCACTTGTAAAAACTTTAGGAGACAGAAACAAATTGGTAAGAAGAGAAGCTTCTACCGCTTTAACCACTATGGGTGATGAAGCTATTGAACCTGTTCTTGCAGAATTGGACAGCCCTAAATGGAGAGTCAGAGGTGCAGCTTGTTGGATTTTAGGTGCACTCGGCGCTGAAGAAGCTCTTCCAAAACTCGAAGAATTATTGAATGATGAAAGTTCTTTTGTACAATACGGTGCAAAAGATGCTATCAACAGATTACAAAATGAATAAGTAACTTATTCATTTCTCTTTTTTTCTTTTTTTATCTATTTTAACATTTTAAAGTATTTTTAACTTTTCTAATGTATTTTTAACTATTTTTAACTATTTTTTAACTATTTTTACTATTTAATTACCTCATGTTTATTTTTAAAAAATTTACTTTTCAACTGCTGTCTATAAGTTTATTTATAATGCTTGACATAATATAATTAAATACAAAAAACATTTTAAAAAATAAGGTTTTATTTATGATTACTATTACTAAAGCAGAAGAAGAAGTTTTAAATCAAATCAAATCATATTCTGAAGCTAAAATTGATGTTTCTATTTTAAAAGATGATTTAGGAATATACGAGCATGATCTTAATGATTTGTTGAATAGCCTAAAGTCTAAAGGTTTAGCTATTTATGATGGCTCCACAGTAGAATTGAAGGAAGTGGATGCTAAGATCAATACTGTGGATTCTAAAGAGGATGTCATAAATGCTGAGCTAAACCAAAAGGAGAAGGCTTCCTTTGCATTGATAAAATCATTGATGGATGATGATGGTTTTGTTTCCAGATATGAGATTGAAGGAAATCTTTTATATGGTGATTTGAAATTATCTGACTTTAGAATGTATCATATCTTATTGTCTTTAGAAAATAAGGGGCTAATAAAAGCCGTTTATAGAAAAAATGGAGATTATTATAAGGTTTTATAATCTCACATTTACTTTTTTTTTTAATTAGATGTCATTAATCAGTCTATTATCAATAATCATTCTATTTTTGACATGAACTCATCGATTATGACCAATATATTTTCAATATTATATCCAACCAAAAGGTTATGTTTGGTGTTTTCAAGAACTATTAACTCTGAATTTTTGATGTTGTCACTAATTTTCTTTTGAATCTCCAAATCAGTCAAATCATCTTCTGCTCCAGCCATCACTATTGTTGGAACATCTATTTCACATAATCTGTCAGTAATATTGAAATCAGTTCCTGCAGCGATTCCTTTTTTAATTCCGTCTATGTTTGCAATCTTTGCTGCTTCATATTTAACTTGATTTAATGTTTCGCGATGCATTTCAAGCATATCCTCAGTTAATGTATAAGGAACAATAACATCAAAGAATTCAACGAAACCATTGTTAATGCCTTTTTCAAAGTCATTGAATATTTTAGCAAGTCTTTCAGTCTGTTCAGAAAAGCTGGACATGATTATCAGGCCGTTAACCATTTCAGGATGTTTGATTGCAAAATCCATTATTATGTTTCCACCTAAGGAAAGTCCAGCAAAAACGGCATTATCTATATTTAATGCATTCAAAAGTTGATAAAGGTCTTCTTGGTATAGATCAATTGATATCTCTTCATCATCACTAGTTGATTTTCCATGACCTCTCAAATCATAGATTAAAACTTGATATTTCTTCTTCAATTCATTTGTTAATATTTTCCAATATTCCAAGTTATCGGATAATCCATGGACAAAAACAATTGTTTTCCCATTTCCTTCAAGTTCATAATTTATAGATATATTGTTTACATTAATTTCTGTCATGATTATTCATTTATTTTTAGTTTAATATATTCTTTTTTGTTTATTGGGTATGTGAGTAATTTTAAATTCTTATTTTCTTGATTTCGTAAATATTTAACTTGGATTAGTATTTTTTTAATAATATCCTGTTTATTTAGTATTATTTTTAGTAATATTTATATTATAGAAAGTAATAATATATAA